>JBGPLR010000090.1:0-9263 GCA_041486545.1 Terriglobia bacterium | reverse complement strand
GCCGCGGAAGGCCACCTGCACGGGATAGGACCCGTAGCGGCGGTCCTTGATGATCAGTTGGGCTTTGCCATCGGCCAAAGTCGGGCGGCTGCCGAACGACAAGTTGCCGAGGCCCGTCTTCACCGAGAACTCCACGGGCTTGAAGCTGATTGGCGCCCCGCTCGCGTCACGCAAAGTGGCAATGACGGCCACCGGGGGCAGTGGTTTCGGCTCGTTTTGGGTTGAGTGGTTGAACAGCCCGTGCAGAGTGAACACTCCAGCGTATGTCGAAACACGTTCTTTCCCCACAGGAGCACCCTCGTCGGGTGCGGACGCGCGAGTCGCATCTGCCAAAGAGACGGTCTTCCACTCCGCAGTGATTGCGGTTGTTTTGGTTGGCTTGGGCCGGACTGGGCCGGCAGCGTTCGCGCTTGCACCCCAAAACAGCAGGGCCGCCAACACCAGGGCTGGAAACACAATTCCCGGTTTCCACCACCGCGCGGGCACAACCACGGCGGGCTCGGGCTGCGCGATCTCCGGTTCCTGCTCGCGCGTCTCCCACATTGATACGATCGGGAACACCTTGGCCATCAACGTGTAAATCAACGCGAAGCCGGCAACCGCGGCCGCGGTGATTGACCACTCCACCCAACTGGGATGGTAGTGTGTCCACTCCCAGGGCAGCCTTTGTCCCGAAGGCAGATAGGGGCTGCGCAGCGTTGGAACAACGATGATGTAGCGCTTCACCCACGCGCCTACGATCACCAGTGCCGATGAGAACACCACGCCGGGTATGGTATAGCGCTGATAGCGCTTGAATCCCAGCACGGCGATCATGACGGCCGCCGGAATAAATACGCACATGCTTTGCGCGACCCAGAACAATGCAGCATAGTCACCAGTAAATAACCGGTCCATCAGCACGCGCTCCATTCCTTCCAGCTTGTAGCCGGCGGTCAGGTACTCGTTGATGTTGAAATACAGATAGGTGAGCGAGAATGCGAGCAGCAGCAGCCCCAGTTTGCGGAAGTGCAGGTCCTCAACGTATTGTTGCAGGCGGAAGACTCGCCGCAGCACCCACATGGAGAAGATCACGCCCGCCGTCCCGGAATAGATGGCGCCCACGACGAAATAAGGCCCAAAGATGCTGCTGTTCCATCCCGGACGCAGGGTCATGGCGAAGATCCACGAGACCACCGTGTGCACCGAGACCGCCAGAGGGATGATGAAGACGGCCATGGAGGAGATGGACTTTTCCAGCAGCGCCTTCTGCCCCACTGTCCCGGTCCAACCCAGCGAAAGCACGCTATACAGCCGGCGCCGCCAGGAAGAAATCTGCGGGAGTTTGGCCAGAATCGCCAGGTCGGGAATCATGGGGATGTAGAAATAGAGGATGCAGCCGGTCAGGTAGGTGCTCACACCGAGCACATCCCAGATGATTGGCGACTGGATGCGGCCGTAGCGGAACACGTTCAGCAGCCGGTCGGGCCGCCCCATGTCAATCATGACCATAGGCGCGCCAATGCACAGCGCAAACACTGTGATGGCCTCGGCCATGCGCGTAATCGGTTTCCGCCATTCCGTGTCCGTGACCCGCAGTATGGCCGAAATCAGCGTGCCCGCGTGGCTGATGCCGATGAAGAAAACGAAGTTGGTAATGTACAGCCCCCAGGAGATCTGGTCGCGCATGCCGGTGACGATCAGCCCGTTCCGCAGCTGCTGGATGTAGGCGTACAGCCCCCACAGCAGGACCGCGACCAGGAAACCGACCCAGAAATAAAATCGCCAGGTGTTTTCCAGCATCGAACGCAGCAAATTCTGTTCACGAGCTTCCATGCTCACCTCTCAGTGCCCCATTCCTGCCATGCTGGTCTGCAGCTTCTCCTCGGGAGACGGGTACTTACGGCTGGCGGGAGGCAGGTAATAAACGCGCGGCTCCGTCCCCAGCTCTTCCAACAATCGAAAACCAGCCCCACGCTGGGCGATTTTGGAGAACTGGATGGTCTCGCCTTTGCCGTTGGTCACGGCATCGTCAAGTTGGTCTCCGAAGTAGATGGCGCCCATCTTGCAGGTTGCGGCGCACGCCGGAAGCTTTCCCGCCTTCAGGTGCTCGGGACAGAAGATGCACTTTTCTATGGTGCCTTTGCGGTGCGGGTAGTTGTATTGCACGTCATAGGGACGTGCCAGCTCTTGCGACGTATGCGGCGGCTCTCCCCAGTTGAAGGAGCGCGCGGAATAAGGACATTGGGCGATACAGTTGCGGCAACCGATGCAACGATCGTCATCCTGGATGACGATGCCGTCCGTGCGCTTGTAAGTGGCGCCTACCGGACAGGCCCGCACGCACGGCGGGTTATCGCACTGCATGCAGGGGCGCGGCAAAAAATAAGGCCCAGCAGCCTCGTTATCGGTAATTTCAAATACCTTGATCCACTCCTGCATCGGCGGGACGAAGTGCATCGCCGTGCAGGCTTTGGTGCAGTCCCGGCAGCCGTCGCACTTGGCCAGGTCAATAACCATGACCCATTTCTGGTTGCCGGGAGCAATGGACCGCGCCGGAAGCACTTCGCGGAACATCTTCGCGGCGCCCGCCTTCCATGCCGCTCCCACAGCTACCACGACCCCGGTTCCGCGCGCCAGGAACTGCACGAAACCGCGCCGTGACATCGCGTTGTCCGAAGGCTTGCTCATGGGGTGACCACCAGCCGCATCTTCATATCGTCGTGGCCTGCGCCGCATTTGACCGTGCACTCCACCACGTATTGGCCCGGCTGTGCAGGCGCCGCCAGGGTAAAGTCTTGCGCGCCTTCCTTAAGGCGCAAGTCCCATCCCTGGTCCTTGAGCGCATTGATTGTGAAGGTGTGGATGGTGCCATCCTTGTCCCACTCCGTGCTCTTGTTGGCGATGATCCGCAGATGCACGACCTCATTGGCTTTCATGGTGATGACCGGCATCTTCTGGCCTTGGATCTTGAACAAGTTGTCTTTGTCGGCAATCACAGTAATCAGCCGCGGCGGGCCACCGGATATGGCCAGCGGGACGCAGGCCACGAACACAAGGATGAAAAGCAGAATTCGATTAGTTTTTAACAAGTGCCACCTCCGAAGAAACTGTGTGGGACAGATGCATTTTGGCCACCAGTCCGATCCCGCGTCCGCATACTCAAGCCGCAACAACAGTAACTGCACACAAACGTTGATCTCTGTGGCTGCCGGCAAGAGAAGTCACAAGTGGTTGGTGATGACTGCTGCCGTTCTGCAGGCGAAGCGCATCGGACAGTTTGTGTCAGATAGTCGGACACTTCAGTGGCGACTCCCAGCCGGCAGATTCAGGAAGGCAAGCAGATCGCCGACATCGTCTCCGGCCAAAGTTGGCCAGGCCACACCCAATTGCCGGGTTTGCGCATGCATCTGCTGACCGTGTCGCCACAGCGCCACCGCCAGACTGATTGAATTGTAGGTTCGCCCTCGAAGCGCGGGGGCGCGTGCGGTGCCTTCGGCGTTTTCACCGTGACAGCGGCTGCAACCTCGCCACTGAAACACGCTCGCTCCCACATGGGGCGAACCGGAGGGTTCAACGTATGTAAGGCTGTAGAGGAACGCGAAAATATCTGTCATCTCCTGCGCCGAAAGCTTGGGGCGCGTGATGCCTTGCCGAGCCATCGCCTTCTCCATCTGGGTAGAATGGCTGACCATAGCGCCGCCCAGTTCCATAAACGTCCCCGGCAACGGCCGCTCAGGCACAAAGCTGGGTCCCTCCAGGGTGTAGGCATCACGAATGGAGTGACATCCTGCGCAGGATTTCTGTTGAAACGTCTGCCATCCACGCTCGGGATCGCCGTACAGTACTGGGCCATTCGAGCTATCCGGACGCACAAACGCATACAGGTCGCGAAGTTCGTGACCTTGAAATTGCGGCCACGTGATCCCCTTACTCTCCCTGGATTGCTGCATGCCGGAAGCGTGGTTCCAAAGGGCTTCCGTCCACTCCATCGGGCCGATTAGATCGTTGACTGCCGCAAGATCCGGGCCTGTCCTGCCGCCGGCCCCTTGAACGGCGTGACAACGCACGCACCCTTTGCTTTGAAAAAGCTCGCGCCCAATGGCGGAATCACCGGGATCATCAACGTGACGGGACATGTAGAGGTAGGACAGCAGCTGCGCGACATCGTCGTAACTGAGACTGGGACGAGGAACGCCGTCGGTGCGCATTCGTTCCCACATTTTGGGTCCGTGGTTCCACATCGCTGTGACCAACTGTGGCAGGTCTGATCGGGAAGGGTTTCTGCGGCCCAGATCGGGGCCCACGCTGCCACCCTCGCCATTCACCGAATGGCAGCGAATGCAGCCTTTCGCGCGGAACACTACGCTGCCTTGCTGCGGGCTGCTTGCCAGAAAGAGCGAAGATCGCTCCCGCGCTCGCCGGCCCTGTGTAACCATGGCGCCGGCGAACACCACCACAGCGACTGCAGCCACAAGCACCCAAACAATCAGGCGAATCGGCTGGCGCCCTTCGGAGCTCTGGCCATGCGACACGGTAGGCCTCCGCGTGAGACTCCTGCAATCGCCTGGCCATCACGGGTGCGCAGTGATCTGGAAACTAACTTGATTGCAATGGTTATCTTTGGAGTTTGTGAAGAGCGACCGCCCGGCAACTGTCCGATGTGAGCGCATGTCAGAATATCGGACAGTCGCGGCGATAGCTAGGGTTCGGTATGGTACTCCCGCATCTTCCGGTAGAGCGTGTCGCGAGAGATGCCCAGGAGCGCAGCGGCCTTGCTGCGGTTCCCTTCCGCCAGTCGCAGCGCCCGGTCGATAGCCATCCGCTCCAGCGGTTCCATGGCCACCGTCTGTCCGACACCTTTGGCAAGCGGCATGTCTATCAGTCCCGCTGGATCAAGTGACGGCCGCAGGTCTTTTTCCGTAATGATCTGCGGGTCGTCGCGTGACAGCGCGGCCAAACTTTCCAGCAGGTTTTCCAATTCGCGGACGTTGCCTGGGAAGGCGTACTTGAGCAGCAATTCCAAGGCGCCTCGATGAAGTGTGATCTGCCGTTCGTAGCGCTGTTCCAGCCTTTGCAGCGTGTGTTGCGCAAACACCAGAATGTCCTCCGGCCGCGCGCGCAGCGGAGGAATTTCGATGACGACCGTTGCTATGCGGAAATAAAAATCCTGGCGAAGCTGCTCGTGCCGAAGCTCGGCGTTGGTGCGGTTGGTCGCGGCAATGATACGCACGTCCACGGGAACGGACTTGGTGCCGCCCACCGGCCGCACCTCTTTATCTTGCAATACCCGCAGCAGTTTGACCTGGGCTTCCTTGGGCATTTCACCAACCTCGTCCAGAAACACGGTGCCACGCGCCGCGGAAGCGAATATGCCGGCGCCGTCTGCAAATGCGCCGGTGAACGCCCCGCGCCGATAGCCAAACAGCTCACTCTCAACCAGTTCCCTGGGCAGCGCGGCACAATTTACCGGAACGAACTGGTTGGCCGCACGGCCGCTCGCGGCGTGAATGGCGCGGGCCAGCAGTTCTTTCCCAGTACCGGTCTCACCCAGTACCAGCACCGGCGAATCGGACTCGGCCGCTGTCCGCGCCTTCTCAACCGCGCGCTGCATTAACGGCGACACGTATACCAGCGAATCAAATGAAGGGCTGCAGCGATGCAGGTGACTCTCCAGTTGCGAGACCCGGCTGCGCAGCCGGAATACCTCCACGATCCGCCCTACTTTCTTCTTCACCGCTTCGGGCTCCAGGGGCTTGGTCAGGTAGTCTTCCGCGCCTCGCTTGATGGCCTCAACTGCCGTTTCAATGGTCCCAAAGCCGGTCATGATCATCACCGCCAGATCGGGATTGTCTCGTCGCAACTGCTCCATCAGCGTGATGCCATCCGTCAGGGGCATCATCAGGTCCAGCAGCGCCAGGCAAATGCGGGGGTTCTTCTTCTGGATAGCGAGTGCTTCTTCGCCATCATGGGCAATTTCCACCAGGTATCCTTCTTCTTCCAGGAACTCCTGCAGCGTCCTGGTGAGGTTGGGGTCATCGTCGACGACCAGCACCGTGGGCTTGGCACCTGATTCGCTCATGCTGAGACCTCTTCCGGCGCCGCTGCTCTTGACGAGAGCGGCAGTTCGATCCGTACCACCGTGCCCTGGTTCGGAACGCTGTCAATGTGCATGCAGCCTTCATGTTCCTGGAGGATGGTGGCTGCAATGGACAACCCCAGCCCGGTGCCCTTGCCTACCGGCTTAGTCGTGAAAAACGGCTCACAAACGTGCGGCAGGTTGATCGGATCAATCCCGCAGCCGTCGTCTTCGATGGTGACGTGAATCCGCTGGTTTACCGAGTGGCAGCCAATACCTATATGTCCCTTTAGAGCGACGGCGTCCAGTGCGTTGGTGATCAGGATCAGGAACAAGGCCTCAATCTGGTTGCGATCGGCCATGACCGCGGAACCGTTCACCTGGTCCATGTCCAGCGTGATGCGGGCCTGTTTAGCCACAAGTTGTGGGCCTAAGAAACTCAAAACCGAATGAAGCGTTTCCCGGATACCTTCCGCGTGCCGCGCAAGTTGTGGCCGGCGGCTGAAGTCCAGCAGCCGGCGAACAAACTGCTGGCAATAACGAATGCTGCCCTCCAGGTCACCGAGGTCCGTGTCCACGGCTGCGTTCCGGGCGTGCTTACGCGCAAGCTGGACGCGCAGGAGCATAGAGGCCAGCGGCGTATTCAGGTGGTGTGCTGTTCCCGCCGCCATCTGACCCATCGTCGTCAGCTTTTCAACCTGCAACAACGTCTGTCGCAGACGGATACGTTCCCGGATATCAACGCTCACCTCCAGGAAGTAGTGCCCGGGTTCCTCTTCGTGATAAGGGAGCACGTTGGTTTGGACGTCAATGAGATCGCCTCGCTTCGCGCAACGGTGCGTTTCAACGTCCAGCACCGGTTTGCCCTGGGAGGCTTGCGCGAGAAACATCTCCATTTCGTGATGCTTCTCCGCGGGGATGGTCGGCAGCTTGTGCCCAATCACATCAGCGCGGGTGTAACCGTAGAGTTCCTCGGCCGAGGCATTCCACTCGGCAACCACCAGGTCGCTGTCGAAAAGCGCGATGGCGGCGGGAGAACAATTGAGAATCCCGAGATAGCGCGCCCGCGACCGCCGCAACTGTTGCTCGCTTTTGCGGCGCCCCCGCAACACAAACCAGCCGGCCCAGAACGCCAACAGGAAAGAGGAAAACACACCTCGGCTGATATAAAGGTAGTGAAGAGTAAGGTAATCGGCGTCGCGGAAGAAGCGGGATTCCAGCAGTTCCCATACGGCGAACACAAATCCGACAACGCTGATGCTCGAAAGCACCAGCGTCACCCAAAACCACCGCCGTTCGGGAAAATTATCGGGCATTACTCCCCGGGTTGCGGCCTATCTTGTTTGCCAACCTAGGCTGGAAATGTATTCCGGTTTCTCACTGCTTGGCTGTGACCGCCGTCACATGGACAGCCGGCGGATCTCTTGCTGTCTTCGCGAAGGGTCGCTGGAATGAGAAACTACACCGCCAGTTGCCGGTTTTGCTTGAGTTGGGCGCGCAGGACGTTGCGGATCAGTTGACACGCGGTCTTGACCTCGGGAATCGCCAGAGAGCAGAGCACACTCTTTCCTTCCCGCCGCGCTAGCACAACGCTCGCGCTCTTCAGAATCGCCAGGTGCTGGGAGAGATTTGCCTTGGAAACGCCGAGCAGGTCCTGGAGTTCGGCGCTGCTGTGCTCCCGTTTCGCCAGCAGATCCAGGATCTTCAGCCGCGTTGAGTTGGCAAAGGCCTTGCAGATTTCCACCTGCTTCTCATAGACCTGGTCGTCCACAGAGAAAGATTTTCGCTGCCGGGCAGCTTTTTGTCTGCTGTTGCGCATGGCTGTATGGCCCAAAGGATATCCGCTAATCTGCTGTTCGTCCATAAATCACTTAAAAGCGCTCATCTGTCCCGCAAACACAAAGACGTAGCGCAGCAAAAAGCCGCCGCCCAACACCAGCAGCGCTGTGGCTGCGATCACGCCGGTTCTGTAGTGCGCTGATGCCCGGTTGAGAAAGGCCGGTATGACCTCAAAGGCTTCAATCGCAAGCGGCAACAGGAGTCCGAGTCCCAGGAAGAATATCCAGAAAATAATGGTAAAAGGACCACCTAGAATCAACGCTAGCGAGTCCTTAACCGCCTGCACCGAGAGTTGCCCGTGGATGATGTATGGCACCACGATGAACAACTCCAGCGTCATCAGAATCACATCCAGGGTGTACAGCAACTGGAACGCTCGGCCGTCAAATTCCTTGCGCCGCAGTGCCAATATCAGCATGAGCGCGGCACATCCACTGGAGAGAGCGGAGAAAAGAAACAACTGCGCGACCAGGTTGGTGTTCCAGAATGGCCGCGATTGCACCGCGCCCAGCAGTACGCCGGTATAAATGCCTACGCCAAGGCTGACCGGCATTCCCAGAATGGCCAGCTTGCGGCGTTGCGGTGAAAGGTCTCGGTCAAGCCTGGTCAGCCACCTGAGATGCCGGGGAAGGTGCGCGAAGAGCTTCTGGCGATGTTCTGTGCTGAGCCAGGAATACAGATACAGAAGAGCGATCAGCGTAAATGCGACCAGCAGCCACGAGCCAATGGACATAGGACTGGTCCAGCGCAGATGTACAAACAGCTTCCAGAAGCGGTACCACCTGCCCAGGTCAAAAACCAGCAGCGCGCAACCCACCATCACCGGCCACGGCGCCAGCCATGCGCCGTAACGCGCAATGCGCTCATACGATGGTTCATCGTCGTTGCCCTGCAGCAGTGTGGCCAGCCCGGAAACGAAAAGCGCACCCGCGGATAGCCCTCCGAGAAAGAGATAAATGATGATCAGATATCCCCATTCCATGTGCTTCATCATGTCCTCCTCAGAGCAAGTAGTAAATCTGCGGGCCGGTGCCGGCTTCCGCCTTCCGCATCCGGTAACGGCGCTTTTCCAGCAGCTCGCGCACTTTGCCGTCGGGATCGTTAATGTCACCAAACACCCGCACCTTCGAAGGGCAGGTTTCCACGCACGCCGGCAGCTCGCCGCGATCAACCCGCTGGGCGCAGAAGTCGCATTTCTCCACTACGCCTTTGTCTTCGCGGAAGAAGCGGGCGTCAAACGGGCAGGCGAGGATGCAGTACCGGCAACCCACGCATTCAGATTCTTTGATGGCTACGATTCCGTCGGGGCGCTGGTAGGATGCCCCAGTCGGGCAGACGCGCACGCATGCCGGGCTCTCGCAGTGGT
>JBGPLR010000089.1:0-9266 GCA_041486545.1 Terriglobia bacterium | reverse complement strand
GTCAATCTTGTCCGGCGTGCGCGAAGTTCCGTAGGGAACGGCCTGGATCGCGCGCGCCAGTTGCACCGCCGCCAGCCCCACGCCGCTGCCCACGGCGTTGACCAGTACGGATTCTCCGGGACGCAACCGCGCTTGAATCCACAGCGCGTCATGCGCGGTGATGAAAACTTCGGGGACGGCGGCGGCTTCCGTCCAGCTCAAGTTCGAAGGAATTTCCGCCAGAAGCAGTTCGTGCGTGGCGATGTACTCCGCCTGCGCCGCCACGCCCAGAAAACCAAAAACTCGCTGGCCAATTTTCCATGAGCGCACAGCCGCGCCCACCTCGGCGACTTCGCCGGCGAATTCCATTCCGGGGATTTCCACCGGGTATCCCGGAGGCGGCGGATATTTTCCCTGGCGCTGCAGCAGGTCGGCGCGATTCAGTGCCGATGCACGCACGCGCACCAGAACTTGATCATCATTAATCTTCGGTATGGGAACTTCGCGGACTTCCAGAACTTCCGGTCCGCCGAAGCGGGCGATCCAGGCTGCGCGCATTGAAGTCATGATTGGCTTCTATTTTCCCAGAACTCGCGGCATTTTGTTTACAACAGGCTTTTTCCTCAAGTATTTGATTGTATTGTGATTAACGTCACAGTCCGCAACGGGTGCCCCGGCTATCATTGCTTGGTTCGGCAGGCTCCGATATAGTTTTAGGACGAAAATGTACGAGGACTTCCACGTAACCGACCGTTGGACTGGGCAGAAACTTCACTGCGTCTACCAGGCCTTGATTGTGGCCATCGCCACCCGCCACGCGGACGCCGTTGACATCAAGTTTTTGGCCAGCGGCCGTCCCGTATGGATCGCGTTGCCGCATCCTGCATGGGTGGAATACCACCAGCGCACCGGCCGGATCATTACCGATCCGCTGGCCATACAGACCGCGGGCCGTTATTTAAGGACGGCCATTGAGTCCGGCAGCTATGAGCACGGACGGGAAATGTATGCGCTCACGGTTGAGGAAACCCTTGAACATTTGAATTCGGTCCTGAAGGAAGTTGGCGCGCCTCAAGACGCGCTGCTCACGACGGCTTAACCCGTCAATCACGCCCAAAGGCGGCTTGTTCGTGCCCCAGTACGTGGGGCGGCTCCGGCTTTGGTCCCAGGAGATTTCGCGTTTATGTCAACCATTCCAGCCATAGATACCAATGCCGCCATTGAAACTCTGCTGAAAAGCAATAAAGTCCACCGCAACCTGCACTCCGGTCTCCTGGTGGAACACTCCATCCGCCTGGGTGAATGCCAACTGGCCGATAACGGCGCGCTCGTGGCCATCACCGGCAAGTTCACGGGACGCACACCCAAGGACCGCTTCACGGTGAAGGACTCCATCACCGCCGACAAAGTGGCCTGGGGCGAAATCAACCAGCCCTTTGAACCGGAAAAATTTGACGCCATTTTTGAGCGCGCCATGGAATATCTGCGCGGCAAAGAACTCTTTGTCCAGGACCTGTATTGCGGCGCCGATCCGCAATACCGCATGCCGATCCGAGTGATCAACGAGCAGGCCTGGCAGAACCTGTTCGTCCGCGCCATGTTTGTGCGTCCGAACAAAGAAGAATTGAAGACCCACAAGGCCGAATTCACCGTGGTGGGCGTGCCCATGATGTTGACTGACCCCAAGCGCGACGGCACGAAATCAGACGCGTTCATCGCCGTGAATTTCGCGCGCAAGTTGGTTTTGGTGTGCGGCAGCGGATATGCGGGCGAGATGAAGAAGTCCATTTTCTCCGCCATGAACTTCCTTCTGCCCCAGCGCAACGTCTTCCCCATGCACTGCTCGGCCAACAAGGGTAAAGACGGCGTGACCGCATTGTTCTTTGGACTTTCCGGCACCGGCAAGACCACCATCTCGGCCGACCCGGAGCGCGGCTTGATCGGTGACGACGAGCACGGCTGGAGTCCCACCGGCATCTTCAACTTTGAAGGCGGCTGCTACGCCAAGACCATCAAGCTGTCCAAAGAAAACGAACCTCAAATCTGGAACGCCATCCGCTTCGGCTCGCTGCTGGAGAACGTGATGATTGATCAGGAAACCCATGTTCCTGATTACGACGATACTCGCTACAGCGAAAACGGCCGCTGCGCCTATCCTGTCGAATACATTGACAACGCGGTGATCCCCAGCGTGGGCGGCCACCCTAAGAACGTGATCTTCCTGACGGCGGATGCCTTCGGCGTGCTGCCTCCGATTTCGCGCTTGACCAATGAGCAGGCCATGTATCACTTCCTTTCCGGTTACACCGCGAAGGTCGCCGGCACAGAAGCCGGGCTCAAGGAGCCAACCCCCAATTTCTCTACCTGTTTTGGCGCTCCGTTCCTGCCTCTGGCCCCCAAGGTTTACGCGGAAATGCTGGGACGCCGCCTCAAAGAACACGGCGCGCAATGCTGGCTGGTCAACACCGGCTGGTTCGGCGGGCCCTACGGCGTGGGCGCGCGCATGAAGCTGCCCTACACGCGGGCCATGGTCAGCGCCGCTCTCGCCGGCAAACTCAAAGACGTGGAGTTTGAAACCGATCCGGCGTTCGGACTGAGCATTCCCAAATCTTGTCCGGGAGTGCCGGCGGAGTTCCTGCACGCGCGCGATGCCTGGAAGGACAAAGCGGCGTATGACAAAGCCGCTGCCGATCTGGCGGCGCGCTTCGTCAAGAACTTTGAGAAGTTTGATGTGCCGGACAACATCCGCGCTGCGGCTCCGGGCAAGAAGGTGTAAGCCGCCCGGGCAAGTCACAAAGCAAGGCATTTCGCCGCCGTGAGCACAACTCCGGCGGCGTTCTTTTTTTGGACGTTCGATGTTGCACGGGACAGCTCTTGATCGCCGGCAACGCCTCGGGTGAGGTTAGCCGGCCATCGCTGGCGCCCAGCTCTTCTGATCAGGCTACCTTAAGGTTGCTGAGGTGTTCTTCGATCTTTTCTATGAACGACACAGGTTCCTGGCCGGTTCGGCGGCCAAGACGCTCGCGCAAGAGTTCCAGGAATTCACTTACCCGGCGCAGCCGTTGCGCTTCCATTCCGTCCTGTACTGCTTGGGGGTCAAATTGCGAAGCTGTTTCAATGTACTTCCACAGCAAAATGCGCATATTGTCCACCGCGCCCTTGAGGCCGGTGAGAAGGTCTACGTTCAACTGGGCAGGCGATTGCTTGCCGGCAGCATCCGGTCCCTGCATCGCCAGCCAGTAAAGATCACCGTGAAGGGCCGTTAGTTCGTTGGTCAGGTCCTTCAGTTGGTTTACCAGTCCGTCAATCGGGGTCTCGGATTGGGATGACATACTCATTTGGGAGGCACCTCTACATAACCCTAGTGAGTAGGATGCTCCCTTTGTTTCAGGATTGGATGTTACCTTAGTTCATCGTCCTGAATATTAGTGAATCCTCATTCCAAAATAGATTCTCGGGTCCAGCGACTTCGCGCCTGGGGATGCGTATGAACCCGGCGCAATTCAGCCTGAGCGCCGGCCCGACGCTTAGAATGCAGTGTTGTCTTTACTTATTTCTGGTGGAGTGTTCATGTTCCAGCGCAAAGTGAGCGTGCAGTACAAGGCGGAGGGACGTCTGCAGCCCTGTCCCATGAAATGGCTGGACAATTTCTCCATGCGCAATTTCACCAACGACGCCATGTTTGATGACACGCTCCCCGTGGCTGACGGCTGGCTCGAACTGGGCACGCGTGTATCTCTTGTCCGGCTGCAGGCCGCCATGGAAGATTGGTTCAGGAAGAAAAGCTATTTGGGGAAAGAGGATGCGCTGGTGGTAAAGGAAGAAGCCATCAAGGAAAAAGCGCCGGGCGGCTGAAGCGCTGACGGGTTGTTCACGCGAATTCCAACGACCCGGTTGCCCCTTGGCGCTATCGAATCAGCCTGCTGGCGGTCAAATAGTTGCTTGCCTTTGTGACCGGGGAATGATAAAAAGGCGAACTGTTTACCCATCCGTTACGAGGGATTGCTACGCCCGGCAGACCGCATGGGACTGGAGGAGTGACATTCAATGAAAATTATTCAGCGGGTTCTGGTGTTGTCGTTGGTGGTGCTCATGGCCGCCTCAGCCTTCGCGCAGACCGCAGCCACAGCCGAACTTAGAGGGACGATCAAAGACCCCAATGGAGCGGTCATTGCGGGCGCTACCGTCTCGTTGCGTGATCAATCCAAGAACGTGGAACGCACCACGCAAAGTGATGGGACGGGCGAATACGTGTTGCTCTCCGTTCCTCCCGGCAGCTACACGTTCACGGTCACGGCCAAAGGCTTTTCCAAGATGGTTTCCAACAACGTGTCCCTCACCGTGGGCCAGGCCGCTCGGTATCCGGTCACGCTGCAGGTTGCCACCACGCAAACAGAGGTCACCGTCACCACCGAACCTTTGTTGATTGAAACGGCCACCACCTCCACCAGCACCACCATCGGCCAGGGCCGGATTGAAAACCTGCCCATCAACGGGCGCAACTACGTGAACTTTTCGCTGACCAATTCCCAGGTGCAGCGTGACATCGCGCCCAGCATCGGCGCCGCCCCCACTTCAGGATTGAATTTTGGCGGCCAGCGCGCGCGCTCCAACGCGGTCAACGTTGACGGCATGGACGCCGTGGACAACTCGGTGAACGGCATCCGCTCCACGCTGTCGCAAGAGGGCGTGCAGGAATTCCAGATCATCACCAACGGCTATGAAGCGGAGTACGGTCGCGCCTCCGGCGGCGTGGTAAACATCATCACCAAATCCGGCACCAATAACTTTCACGGCAGCGCGTTCGGGTACCTGCGCAACCGCAACATCCAGGCCGTGAACCCCTTCAGCAATACGCCTGATCCGGCCTATACCCGCGCGCAGGCCGGCATCGCTTTTGGCGGAGCGCTCAAGAAGGACAAGACGTTCTATTACTTTTCCTTTGAAACCACGCGGCGGCATGAAACCGGCTTCTCTACCATTGGCGAAGGTAATTTCGGATTGGTTCCGTTGCCCAACGCGGCCAGCTTCGGGTTGCCGGCATCTGCGCTGGTAACCCCGGCCCAAAGAGCTTTCCTGGCGACCGTCCCTATCTCGCCGTTGTCAGTGGGTTACGCGCAACTGGCCGCGGGCGGCTCCGGCGTGGCTTTGGCCGGTACCCCGGGGGCATTGACTCCGCTTGGTTTTTTCCCCACCACTGGCGCACCGTTGCCGGCCTCGTTTCACGGCCTGCTGAGCCAGGTAGGTAACTATCCCGTTTCTGAGGCCACGGACGTTTACTCGCTGCGCCTGGACCACAAATTCAACGCCAGCAACTCTCTGATGTTGCGCGGCGGACTCAGCCCCAGCAACGTGAACGGCATTCAGGTGAATGCCCAGAACCAGGACTTCGGACAGAACGCGGTCTCGCGCACCTCCACCCAGAACTATCACGACGGCAGCATCGGCGTGCAGGAGACATGGATCCTGGGCTCCAGCAAGATCAATGACTTCCACTACCAGTTCTCGCGCCGCGGCTTGCTCTATAACTTCTCGTCCGCGCCCGGCGGCGGCGACGTGGCCGTGAACATACCCGGCTTCGCTTTCTTCGGTCGCGAGCCGTTCTCCTTCGTCAACCGCACCGAGAAGCGCCACCAGATCGCCGACAATTTCTCCTGGATCAAGGGCCGCCACAGCTTTAAGTTCGGCGTGGACGTCAATCATCTTCCCGTCGTGGCTGATTTCACCGTGAACTTCGGCGGCATCTACAACTTTGGCGAACTCGGCGCAACCTCGCTCAGTCCGGCCTTTGCCGGCGCGCCAAGTTTCTCCGCCGTGCAAGCTTACGGTTTGGGAATCCCCCAGGTCTTCATTCAGGGCGTGGGTAACCCGCATGATTCGTTTTCGCTCACGTCCATGGGGTTTTTCGTACAGGATTCCTGGCGCATCGGCAACCGGTTGACGGTGAATTACGGCGTGCGTTATGACCGCGAGTCCACGCCGGTATTTGCCGCCGTCAACGCCATTTCGCAGGCGGCGCAGGACGCGCTGGGCATCACCCAGGGCATCCCGGCGGACAACAACAACATTGCCCCGCGGCTGGGCGTGGCCTGGGACCCCAAGGGCGATGGCAAGACTATCGTCCGCGCCTCCTATGGACTGTTCTATGACCATCCTCTGCTGGCGCTGGCCTTTGACTCTGACGTGGCCGACGGCAGCCAGGCGCCCCAGTTCATCCTGTTTGGCGGAGCTCCTTGCAATCCCTCGGGGCCGCCATCCCCGCTGAACGCACTGAATCTGAATGCCACCAACGCCTTCCAAGGGTTGCTGGGTCTCGGCAACTGCCTGCCCGCTGGCCTGGCTACAGCCCTAAACTATCTGGGCCCGCAACAGCGCTTTAATCCTGCTCCCAACGCTCCGTCTCTGTTTACCGGACAGCAATATCTGGGCGCGGGCCTCCCCCTGATTTCTCAGCCGTTCGGCTTTCCCACCGGCAAGGGCTTCCAGTACGGATATGCCGAACAGGGTAGCCTGGGCATTGAGCACGACATGGGACATGAGATCGCCCTGAGTGCGGTTTACAACTTCACCGGCGGCCACCATTTGAACCGGCCGATCAACGCGAATCCCACCAACCCGCGGGCGCTGATTGAAAACTGGGAGAAGGCCAATGCCTGGGCGGTAGCCAATGCTCAGCCGCTGTTCACCAATCCTTTGACCATCGCCACCTGCAACGTGGGCCCGTCCGGGGCGTTTGTCCCGCCGGCGCTGCTGAGCTTCTTCCGCAAGTCAGGATTCAACCCCTCGCTTACCACGCTGTTTGCCGCGTGCATGCCGCTGGCCAACGCGGTCGCCGCGCAATACAACCTGGGCGTCGGAGCGCCGGTCCCGTTCAGTGACATGGTGGCCAACTTCTCCAACGGCAGCTCGGTTTACCACTCCATGACGTTGAACCTGCGCAAGCGGATGAAGAACCACTTTGAGTTCCTGGCGTCGTACACCTGGTCGCATGCTATTGACGACTCCACTGACTTGCAGACCCTGCTCTCGCCACAAAACGATATCCGTCCTGACCTGGAGCGGGCCAATTCCACCTTTGACCAGCGCCACCGCTTCGTTTTCAGCGGCGTGTACCAGAGCGGGAACCGGGGCGAAAGCTTCTTGGGCAAGGTGATGAGCAACTGGACCATGGCTCCCATCATCGAGTTCAGTTCCGGACGTCCATTCAACATCATCACCGGCACCGACCAGAACTTTAACTTCAGCACCTCCACCGACCGTCCGAATGCCGTGGCGCCCGGCGCCCCGACCAACGCCTGTGGCAATCCCACGGTGGCTTCCACGGCCTCGCCCACCGGGGCCTTCCAGATTCCGTGCTTCGTTGACGCCAACCCGCTGGACGGAATCTTTACCGGCTCCCTGGACGGCAACATAGGACGCAATACCGGGACCCGGCCCATGACCATCTTCACCGACATGCGCTTTGCCAAAACCATCAAGTTCGGCGACCGCATCAAACTGGAAGGCATCATGGACGCCTTCAATTTCATCAACCGCTTCAACGTGGCTGACGTGAACTCGCTGTACAACGAAGCCGGCCAGGCCACGGCCGCGTTTGACCCGCGCCAGTTCCAATTTGGCCTGCGGCTGAGCTGGTAGCAGCCTCTAAGTAACCTGCGGCCCCGGATTCCCCCGGGGCCGTTTTCTTTGTATCAGATTGAAAACAAACAGAGTAACTGATATGGAGACCCGCTGCGGGAAAGTGCCGTTCAGCGCTGATATTGGTCAAAACAAAGGTATGATTGAGAGCTAATGCACTATTCCATCACCTTTAGTCCCAAAAGCTTTCTGGCTGTAGTGATCACGGCAGGCTCGCTGCTGCTGGCCTCCTGCGGAGGCAGCCAAGTGTCGCGAGTTGCCAAGCCGGCTCCGGAAGCCATGGCTCCGGTCGCGCAGAAGCCCGCTGCCGCTGCGGTGTCGTCGCCTACCCCGGCGCCGCCAGCCCAACCGGTCCAGAGTCCGCCGGAGAAGGCCGATCCGGTTCCCGCCACCATCGCGGACGCGGAGAAGGCTTATGAATCCGGCCAGACCAACTACAAGGCCGGCCACCTGGACGCAGCCAAAGAAGACTTCAACCGCGCGGTGGACATCCTGATGCAGGGCCCGGTGGCCATCAAGTCCGACGAGCGGCTGCAGGCGGAGTTCGAAAAAATCACCGAAGAGATCAGCAAGCTGGAAGCCAACGCTTTCAAGGCCGGCGACGGCTTCAGCGAACCGCCGTCTGAGCCGGCCCCCATTGATGAAGCCAACCTGGTGGAGCCCTCAGTGGATCCCAGGGTCAAGGCCAAGGCCGAGGCCAACTTGAGCAAAACGGAATCTGATCTTCCGTTGATGATCAATGACTACGTGGCCGGCTACATCAGTTATTTCTCCACGCGCGGACGCCCTACTTTTGAAAGCGCGCTGGTCCGCTCCGGACGCTACGGCCAGATGATTCGCCGGGTGTTCAAGGAAGAAGGCGTGCCCCAGGATTTGATCTATCTGGCCCAGGCAGAATCCGGCTTCAAGCCGCTGGCGCTTTCGCGCGCCCGGGCCCGCGGCATGTGGCAGTTTATGGCCAGCCGCGGCGTAGGCTACGGACTACGGCGGAGCTGGTGGGTTGACGACCGTCAAGACCCGGAAAAAGCCACGCGCGCTGCCGCCCGCCACCTCAAAGATCTCTACAACCAGTTCGGCGACTGGTATCTGGCCATGGCCGCTTACAACTCCGGCCCCGGCAACGTGCAGCAGGCTGTCCGGCGAACCGGCTACGCGGACTTCTGGGAACTCTACAAACGCAACGTGCTGCCGGGAGAGACCAAGAATTACGTGCCTATCATCCTGGCCATGACCATCATGTCCAAGAACCCGGCGCAATACGGACTGGATTCCGTGCAGCCTGAGCCGGCCGAGCAGTATGACGTGGTGCGGGTCAGCTATCCGGTGGATTTGCGCCTGGTGGCCGAGTGCGTTGATGCTCCTGTGGACACGCTGGTGGAATTGAATCCCAGCCTGTTGCGGCGGACCACCCCCAAAGACCAGCCTTTTGATCTTCATTTGCCCGCCGGGACGCGGGAAAAGTATGCAGCCGCTATCGCCGCCGTGCCTGAGGACAAGCGTGTAGCGTGGCGCTACCACAAGGTTGAGCCGGGCGAGAATCTCACCGCCATCGCCAAGAAATTTCACACTACGGAACGGGCCGTGGCCCAGGCCAATAATTTGGAAGGCAACGCCATCGCGGTTGACGTCAAGCTGGTAATCCCGGTAAG
>JBGPLR010000088.1:0-9288 GCA_041486545.1 Terriglobia bacterium | reverse complement strand
GTCCTCGAGCCTGGAAAACTTCCAGAAGAGCGAACGCTTTATTGTGCTGGATTCCGCCCTGCCGCCTTCCAAGCCGTACAGCCCCAACCGGCCACTGATGAATGCCGCCAGCCTCGCGCTGGGACTCGCGCTGGGATTGGTGCTGGCACTCGCCCGCGAGATGATGGACCCCAGCGTAAAGACGACGCGCGAAGTCAAAGAGCTTCTGGGCATGCCGGTTTTGGCTGAAATCCCCACCTTGGTGACGCTCGGCGATGAACGCCGGCAGCGCTTCCGCAATTGGGTAAGCGCCACCTCAACCGCGGTGTTTGCTGTGGCGTTCGTGATCATCGCCATCAATCCCCCGGCTTGACGTTGAACTATGCCCCTGAAGACAACCACCGGCGCCATGGCCGTCGCTACTCGCACCATCAATAACTGGAAGCGACGCATGGAACACAATTTGGAGAAATTGGCGTGTACCCGAACTTGAAAATGGAAATCTGGCTTTCCGGCATCCGGCAGAACCGCCTGGCCCGCGAACTTAACCTGGACGAGACCGTCTTGAGCAAGGTCATCAACGGCTACCGGCAGCCTTCAGAGAAAATGCGGGCCCTGCTCGCCCAGTATTTCAACAAGAACGAACGCTGGCTTTTCCAGACCGAGCCAACACAGACGAACAGAGTGTTGAGTAAGGGAAACGGCGCCGGAAGCCAGCACCCAACCGAGCACAAGGACTAGGCAGCGATTGTGATGAGAATTATTGAATACAACAACGAGCAGCAATCACAATGGGATTCCTTTGTGCTGCAGCAGGCCGCGGGAACGATCTTCCACACCACGGCGTGGATGCGTGCGATTGCCCGCGCGTTCGGCTACAAACCGCATTACTTATCGGCTGAACAGGACGGCCGGATCGCAGGCGTGTTGCCGCTGTTCGTAACTTCCAATCCTCTAACGGGACGCACGCTGATCTCCACGCCGTTCGCGGTCTATGGCGGGGCGTGCGCCGCCAGCGAAGAAGCGCGCGTGGCGCTGATTGAAGCTGCCACCGAACTGGCGGAAAAGAGCCGCGTGGAATATCTGGAACTCCGCACCCAGGAAGCGAATGCGGACCACGGCTTTCAGACCAAGAACCTCTATGTGACGTTTGACTGTCCCATTGAGCCTGATCCTGAGCGTCTGCTCAAGCAGCTTCCCAAAGATACGCGGTACATGATCCGCAAAGCCCAGAAGGCCGGGTTGCGGTCCACCAAAGGCAATCACCAGGTTGACGAGTTCTACGAAATCTATGCGGAAAGCGTCCGCAACCTGGGCACGCCCGTGTTCTCCAAAAAGTTTTTCAAGCTGCTGCTGGAAGAATTTGGCGAGGCCGCCGAGATCAGGATGGTCTGGAAAGACCAGAAGGCCTTGGCCGGAGTGATGAGTTTCCGCTTTCGCGACTGGATCCTGCCCTATTACGGCGGGTCCACTTTGGAAGCCAGGCAGTATGCGGCCAATAACTTCATGTACTGGGACCTGCTGGAGGATTCGCGGCAGCGCGGCATTAAGTTTTTTGATTTCGGACGGAGCAAGCTGGGCACCGGAGCGCACGCGTTCAAGTCGCAATGGAACATGCGGGAGCGGGCGTTGCCCTACCAGTTCCACCTGGTCAAACGCCAGGACATGCCGAATTTTTCTCCGGCGAACCCTAGATTTCAGCGGGCCATTGAACTGTGGAAGCGTATGCCTTTCCCGCTGACGAAACTGATTGGGCCGGCGCTGGTCAAGCTGTTCCCTTAGAGATTAAGCGACTATGAGAATCCTGTTTCTGGTCCATCGCGTTCCCTACCCGCCCAACAAGGGCGACAAAATTCGTGCGCTCTGGGAACTCAAGTCGCTGGCCGGCGAACATGAGATTGACCTGTTCTGTTTTTACGACCACGAAGAGGACCGTGATTCCATTGAGGCCTTGCGCCCGTACTGCCATGACTGTTACGCCGAACCGCTTTCCTGGTGGAGCAGCCGCTGGCGCGCGCTGCTGGCCGCGGCGCGGAGACGGCCTTTCAGCCTGGGCTATTTCTACTCCACCCGCATGGCCCGCCGGGTAAAGCAGGCCCTGGCCACGCGCCACTACGACGCGGTCCTGGTCTTCAGCTCTTCCATGGCGCAATACGTGGAAACGGAAACCGCGGTCCCGCGGATTCTGGACATGGTGGACGTGGACTCCGCCAAGTGGAGCGACTACGCCAAGAGCGCGCCGGCGTTGCTGCGCTGGTTGTGGCGGCAGGAGGGCCGGGTCCTAGCCGAATACGAATACCGCATCGCCAACAGCTTTGACCAAACTCTGTTGTGCACAGACGCGGAAGCTGCGTTGTTGCAGCGCCGCGCGCCGCGTGCGCCTATCAGCGTGCTTCGGCACATGGTGGATACGGATTACTTCGATCCCGCAAAGTCCACGGTGCCTGAAGACCTCGCCAGGTGGCAGCCGTACGTTGTTTTTTCCGGCTCCATGGACTATGCCCCCAACGTTGAAGCCGTGGAGTGGTTCTATCGCAACACCCTGCCTCTGTTGCGCGCTCGCATCCCGGAGATCAAGTTTGTTATCGCCGGCCGCAATCCGGCCAAGGCCGTTATGGAGTTAGGGAAAGACCCGGCCGTCTTGGTGACCGGATCGGTGCCCGACGTGCGTCCGTACTTGCGCGGGGCCGCCGTGGCCGTGGCTCCCATGCAACTCGCGCGCGGGGTTCAGAACAAGATCCTGGAGTCCATGGCCATGGGACTGCCCGTGGCGGCTTCGTCCAAAGCAGCGGTGGCCTTCCCGCGGGAAGTGGCCAGGTTGATTGTGGTGGAAGACAAGGCCGCTGCATTGGCGAGCAAGCTGGCGGTCATGATGCAAGCCGGCCCGCAGCCGCCCGTGGCGCGCATTCGCGAAGGCTTGCAGAACGTCTACGGGGCCGGCAGCTTGAAAAACCAGCTTGAAGAAATCCTGGTGCAGGCAACCAGCAAAGAGATGCAGAAGCGTACAGAACGCGTAACCGACATTTCAGAAAGATTCAAATCCGGTTGGCATTCAAAGACCGCAGGGCAACGGTAAACGATGTTAAGAGCATTTGTATTTTACGCGATGGTGACGATGGGAGTGCCGCTCTCCATCTTTGAGCCTTTCTACGGGCTGCTGCTCTATTTGTTCTTCGCCCACGCTCATCCCGCGGACTTCGTCTGGCCCGGCTATGTCTTCAACTACGGCCTGGTGCTGGTCCCGTGCCTTGTGGTTGGCTACCTGCTGTTGGAAAGACGCAAATCGCCTCTGCGTTTTCGCGGTATGGCACTGCTCCTGGTGTTCTGGGCGTGGCTGGCCGCCGCGGCGCTCCTGGCGCACGACACGCAACCGGCCCTGGACATGCTGACCCGGTTCAGCAAAATGTTCGTCATCGCGTTCCTGGTGGCCACGCTGGCCAATTCTGCGGAACGCATTGGCACCATCCTGCGAGTCATCGCCGTGTCCCTTGGATTGCTTGGATTGAAGGGGCTGCTGGACATCATCCTGACCGCGGGACGCAGCCGCATGCAGGGTCCCGGGGGATTGATGTCAGAAGAAAATGAATACGCGCTTGGCATGAACATGGCCATCCCGATTCTTTTTTGGATGGCGTCAGTGGAAGACCGGGGATGGTTGCGTAAAGCCTTCAAGCTCGCGGCCGTAGGGTGCGCGGTCACCGTGGTGTTCACTTACTCTCGCTCCGGCCTTCTTGGCTTGATCATGGTTTGCCTCTTGCTAGCCATTTATTCCCGGCACAAGCTGCTGTTGCCCATTGGCGTGGCGGTTGCGGCTCTGGTTTTCCTGATGGTGGCTCCGCCGGCAGCCATTGAGCGCTACAAATCCATTCCCACGGCGGCGCAAAACGATCCTTCAGCGATGGCCCGGATACAAGTCTGGGAGGCCGCCGTACAAATGGCCAAGGTCCACCCCTGGTTCGGCGTTGGCTTGCGCAATTTTGAATTGACGTTCTCAGAGTATTCCCATTACGAGCCGCGGGCGCCGCACAATGCTGTTTTGGCGCTCGCTGCCGAGTCCGGCATTCCTTCATCTTTGCTGTTCATCGCTCTGGTTCTAAGCGCCAGTTACACCAGTTGGATCGGCTGGCGACGGCTGCGTCATGATCCTGAAAGCCGCAGCTTGGCAACGTATTGT
Organism: Terriglobia bacterium; assembly: GCA_041486545.1. GTDB lineage: Bacteria > Acidobacteriota > Terriglobia > Terriglobales > Acidobacteriaceae > Angelobacter. Next base: position 5,135 of record JBGPLR010000088.1, on the reverse strand, counting down.
CTGATCGTCCATGTGACTCTGCTGGTTTACATGGTCCCTAACTTTTTCATCAACCGCCAGGACTTTGATCTTATGTACCACCTGGTCGGGCTGTCGGCGGGGATGCACGTGGTGGTCTTGCGCTGGATCGCAGAAAGACAAGCGCAACTGGCCGTAGCGCCCGAAGCTCAGCCTGACTACGCCGGCGTGATGGGCCAGCAATGGGCCGCGGAGGGCAAATGACCGCGACCGCACAACTTCGCAATGGCAAGACTGCTCCGCACATTGTCATGCTGCTCAGCAACTGCTTTGATCCTGATCCGCGCGTACACAACGAAGCGCGGACCCTGGTGGAGCTGGGCTATCGCGTGACCATCGTCGCCTGGGACCGCGAACGCATCCGCCCGGCCAGCGAAACCATAGATGGAATCCAAGTTGAGCGGGTGTTTGCCCGCTCCACCCACGGGCGCGGCTTCATGCAGATGTTCGTAATGCCCAAGGTCTTCTTCTTGATGACCAAGAAGGCCTTGTCGCTTGATTTTGATGCGGTGCACGCCCACGACTTTGACACTTTGCCCGCCGCCCGGCTGCTGGGGTGGTTCAAGCGCAAGCCCGTGGTGTATGACTCCCACGAAGACTATGCCGGCATGCTGCATGGTTCCCTGCCAGGCTGGCTGGAAAAACTCATTCGCTGGACTGAGACCCGGCTGATTCGCCGTGTTGCTCTGCTCTTGACGGTGGGCGAAGGCTTGCGCAAGCAATTCGAACTTCGGGGTTGTCGCAACGTGCAAGTCCTGGGCAACTGGAAGCCGATGGAAGAATTTCAATTTCCTCACACCGTTCAATCGCAGGTGCGCGCACAACTTGGCGCAACGCCGGGATCGCTGCTGGTGCTCTACATTTCGAACCTGGGAAAAGAACGCCACCTTGAGGAACTTCTGGAAGCAGCCAGCCAGCGTCCGAATGTGCACGTGGTCGTCGGTGGCAGCGGACCCGGAGCAGCGGTGGCCCAGCAGTACGCCGCACAACACAGCAACATTCGCTACCTGGGATTTGTCCAGCAGCCGGACATCCCGCGCTACACGGCGGCGTGCGACGTGGTTTACTACGGCTTTGACGTGACCAGCCCGAACGCGCAGTACAGCGCTCCCAACAAACTCTTTGAAGCGCTGGCTGCCGGGCGGCCGCTGTTGACAGCGCAGTTCGGAGAAATTGGACGCATTGTGAGCGAAACCGGTTGCGGCGTGATTCTGCGCGACTATTCCGTTGCAGAGATTCTGCGCGGTCTGGAAAGCTGCCAAGACCCCGCGCGGATGGAAAGCATGAAGGCGCGCGCCGCCCGGGCAGGTCAGCAGGAGTACAACTGGGACCGGGCGCGGCAGGTGCTGCTGGCTGCCTACGGCAAACTTATTCCCCGGCAAACGTCCGATGAGCGCACGCAGGTGCACGAGGTGGCCGCGCGATGAAACGTTTGCGAATCATTCACGTGCTTCACCGCATGGGCGCCGGCGGAACCGAGCTGGCGTTGCGGCGGGTGGTCGCCGGGCTGGATCCGGAGAGCTTTGAAAATATCATCTGCACCGTGGCGCCCATTGCGGAAGCAGAGCGCACCGCAGGCGCGCGCTACATCAGCCTGGAACGTAGCGGCCGCAAGACCGGGTCGCTGGTCGCCGACCTGGCTCGGGTCTTTCTGCGGGAGCGTCCGGATGTGGTGCACTCCAGAAATTGGGGCGCGATTGAAGCCGTAGTCGCCGCAAAACTGGCGCGCGTCCCGCGCATCATCCACAGCGAACACGGGCGTGACATCAACACCATGAATGGCGACCCTCTGCGGCGGCGCATGTTCCGGCGTTTTTGCTACGCGCTGGCCGATGAGGTCTTTGCCGTCTCCCGCGAACTGCGCGAGCACTACGCGGCGCAGGCCGGCGTGCCGGCAAGCAAATTTGGATTGATCTCCAACGGCGTAGACACCGGCAGGTTCCAGCCGAACCCCGAAGCCCGTGCAATCATGCGCGAGCGGCTGAAGATCGGCGACGACGTGCTGGTTGCCGGGACCGTGGGACGTCTGGATCCGGTCAAAGACCACGCCACTTTCCTGACGGCCGCGGAGCAATTGGTGACGGCGGGCGCGCGGCTGCACTTTGTGATTGTGGGTGGAGGCCCGGAGCATGACGCTCTGCGCAGCCGCATTGACGCGAGCCCGGTGCTTCGCAAACGATTCATCCTTGCCGGCGAAGCTGCGCGGCCGGAAGACTGGCTCAACGCGTTCGATATTTTTGTGCTGCCGTCGCTTTCCGAAGGCATGTCCAACACGGTTTTGGAAGCCATGGCCACCGCGCTGCCTTGCGTGGTGACGGCGGTGGGAGCGAATCCCGACCTGGTGGAAGATGGTCGTACGGGTTTTCTGGTGGAAGCACGCGACGCCGACACCCTGGCCGACCGCATGCTTGAGTTGGCAGCCGATCCGCAACTCCGCTCAACTTTTGGCAGGCGCGGACGTTTGAAAGTTGAAACACAGTTCAGCCTGCCGCGCATGATCGCCAACTACACACGTCTGTACGCCGCCAATGCAACGCAGCGGCGCGCTGGACGTGCCGCTCTCAGCCGGGCAGGGGGCCACCAATGGCAGTAGCGGGAATCACAGTCACGCGAACGGCCGAGCCTCTTGGCTCTGGCCAGATGGAGCGTATGCTCGCGGCGCTCACCATGGGCAATGGTCCAGGGGCTGAGTCCAGAACCCGGCCACTGGCGCAGGTTGGCGCTGTTTCCAGTACGGGCTCGGCGTCGGTTTGGTCGAACTCGGAAATCCTGGTGGCTTGCGACGCCGAACTGGTGGACACGCGGAGACAGGCGACCGGACTTGGGCTTCCGCAGGACGCGCTTGCGGCACGCATCATTGGCGAATTGTATTTGCGGGATGGAATTGAATTTTTCAAGGGCTTACGCGGCTCGTTTGCTCTGGCGGTCTGGGACATCCGCACGGAAACCATGCTGATCGCCGTGGATCGCTTCGCCGCCAAGCCGCTGACCTATTCAGAAGACGGCGCGCGGTTGGTGTTTGCATCCCACCCGCGCGGCATCTTCGCCAGCGACCGGGTGAATAAGGAAATCAATCCTCACGCGATCGCCACCTTCTTGAATTTCAGCGTGGTGCCGGCGCCGCAGTCCGCATTTCAATCGCTGGCCAAGCTCCCGGGCGGCTGCTACCTGACATGGAAAGACGGCGAGACCCATCTTGGCCGGTACTGGGACCTGGAATATTCAGAAGCAGACCACGCGTCGCCAAACAAGCTTGCGGAAGAACTACTGTCATCCATGTCAGAGGCCGTCCGCGCTTACTCCGCGGATGTTGGTCGCTCCCGGTTGGGATGTTTTCTCAGCGGCGGCACCGATAGCAGCTCAATTCTCGGCTTGCTGACCCAGCACAAGGGCAAAGCGACGAAAGCTTTTTCCATTGGCTTTTCTGAAGAGCGGTTCAACGAACTGGAGTACGCGCACCTGGCGGCCCAGGTTTTCCAGGCAGATCATTCCATCGCTGTGCTCACGCCGGAAGAAACTTTCCAGGACATTGCAACCATCGCGGCCGCCTACGATGAACCCTTTGGCAACGCCTCCGTCCTTCCCACTTACGCATGCCTGAAGCTGGCGCGCGAGCACGGGGTTGACGTGATGCTGGCCGGCGACGGCGGCGACGAATTGTTCGGCGGCAACGAACGCTACGCCACGGAACAGATCTACGGTTATTACCAAAAGATTCCGCAAGCGCTGCGCCGCTATCTGGTGGAGCCGCTGGCCTTCGGACTCCCCGGCGTTGGGCCGGTGGGCAAAGCGCGCCGCTACATTGATCGTTGCAAGGCGGGGAATCCTGATCGTTACTTCCAATGGCTGCTGCTTCAGAAGTTTGCGCCGGAGAGAGTCCTTGGCCCCGGCGTGCCTCATGCCAACGGGCACCGCGATCTGCTGGCGATCGCCCGCCAACATTACAACGAAGCGCCGGCGCACAGTGAGCTCAACCGCCTGCTTTACATTGACATCAAAATGACGCTGGGCGATAACGATTTGCCGAAAGTCGTACGCGCGGCGGAGTTGGCGGGCGTGAATGTGCGCTTCCCCTTTCTTGATCATCCGCTCGCGGACTTTTCCGGAAGGCTGCCGGCCAACCTGAAAGTTCGCGGCCTGGAAAAGCGATACCTGTTCAAGAAGGCAACCGCCAAGTTGCTCCCGGAAGCCATTCTTGCCAAGAAGAAACACGGCTTTGGGTTGCCGATCGGCATGTGGATCAAGGGCCATCCGCTGTGGCGAAACCTGGCGCAGGATGTTCTGCTGGACCCGGAAACCTACCAGCGCGGCTATTTCCAACGCGCGTTTGTGGAAGAACTCTTCCGCATGATGGACGCCGACAACTCCACTTACTACGGCGATCTGATCTGGCTGTTCCTGATGACCGAGTTGTGGCACCGCCACCAGATGCAGGAGGTGGCGGCGTGAAGATCATTCTTTATACGCGCTGGCAGGAAGTGGAACAGTTGCAGCCACGTTGGAACCGGCTGCTCGCGCAAAGCGCCGCCGACACCTTCTTCCTTACCTGGGAATGGTGCGCGAGCTGGTGGAACGCTTACGGCGGCAGCCTGCAGCCATTTGTGCTGGGCGCATGGCAGGATGGCAGGCTTGTCGGCGTTGCGGCGTTGTGCCTGGCAAGCGTTCGTCGCATGGGCCGGACCTGGAAATATCTGAAGTTCATTGGCGATGGTTCGCAGGACTCTGACTATCTTGACTGCTTCGCCGAGCGCGGACTGGAATCCGACGTTGCCCAGGCCGTAGCTGAATACTTAAATTCGCACCGCGATTCATGGGACTACATGGAACTGCACGGGCCGGTGGAATCGTCACCATTCGTCGCTGTGATGTCCGCTCAGGCGCAGCGCCAGGGCTGGACTGTCGCAACCGAAGATGTGCCCTGCCTCACCCTCAAGCTGCCCAGCACGTGGGACGCATATGTGCAGTCGCTGAAGCCGCGCTTCCGCAGCAAGTTGCGTTCTTGCCTGAGTTTTGTTGAGCAGCAACTCAAGCTCGCGCCGGTGGAGTGCACCAGCGAAGACCAGCTCCAACAGTGGTTGCCGGCATTTTTTGATCTGCATGGCAAACGGTGGCAGAGC
>JBGPLR010000087.1:0-9379 GCA_041486545.1 Terriglobia bacterium | reverse complement strand
CTGGAGAAATGTTTCTCCACGGCCGGCTGTGGGCCGATCCGCTCATTGGTCCGCGCGCGCCGTTCAGCGTGGTGGAGTTTGAGCCCCCCGTGGACTCGCTGGACAAGCAATATCCCATCCGCCTGACCACAGGCCGGCGGCTCGATGATTACAATACCGGCGTGCAGAGCGGAAAATATTCGTCGCCTCTGCGGCACCATGAAGCCCTGGATGTTTCTCCCGAAGACGGCGTGCTCTACGAATTGCGCGAAGGCGAAAAAGTCCGCGTGACGTCGCGGCGCGGTTCGCTGGTGGCGCCGGTACGTTTTGATTCGGCGCTGCGGCCCGGTCTGGCGTTTCTGTCGGTGCATGCGCATGATCAGGTTGCAACCAATGATCTGACGATTGACGCCGTGGACCCCAAGTCGGGCACATCAGAGTTCAAAGCTACGGCCATTCGCATTGAGAAAATATAAGAGGACCTTTTGGACCTTCACCTGACCAGCGAGCAAGCCACCGCAGACGAACGCGCCGCCGTTGACGCAGAACTGGGCGCGCCGGAATCCAGCTGGCAGGGCGGGCAGCGGCACACCGCAGACACGCGCACTGCGTTCAATGGCAATCACGGCAGGCGTCACCGGCTTCTCCCCGTGCTCCATGCAGTGCAGCAGCGCATCGGGTGGATCAGTCCCGGGGCTCTTAACTATATTGCCGTGCGGTTGGACGTTGCTCCTGCGGAAGTCCACGGCGTGGCGTCATTCTATGGAATGTTTTCGCTGGCAGCCCGGCCTCCGGTCGTCGCCCACGTTTGCGACGACATTGCCTGCATTACGCGCGGCTCGGACAAAGTTTGCGCCGAGCTGGAAAAGAAACTTGGTGCCGCAGGCTCTCCGTGCTCCGGCGGACGCGCAACGTGGCTGCGCAGCCAATGCCTTGGTTTGTGTGAGCGCGCTCCCGCTGTGCTGGTCAGCGCAGCCGGGGAGCAGCCTCGCGAACGCGTGTTGGCGCCGGCGTCGGCGGAGGCAGTCCAGTCTTTGGTGAGCGACGCCGTTGCCGGACGGATGCCCGCTGAGCCGGACGAACTCAACATCCAGGCCAGCGTTCCCCAAGCGGCCAAGAAAACTGATTCTTCGCCATTGCGGCTTCTCCAGCGCTTTAGCCAAGGCGCCGCGTCCGGCCTGGAGGGTTACAAAAAGCCCGGCGGATACGAAGGGTTGCGCAAGGCTCTTGCGCTTGGCCCGGAAGGTACGTTGCGTGAGCTGTCGGCTTCCAATCTGCTGGGACGCGGCGGCGCGGCGTTTCCCACGGCCAAGAAATGGGAGGCGCTTTTCCTGCAGCGTCACCTGCTGCAAACAGACGCCGGCCGCACACACTACGTGATCTGCAACGCCGATGAATCCGAACCCGGCACGTTCAAAGACCGCATCCTCATGGAAGGCGATCCCTTCGCCGTTCTTGAGGGCATGACCATCGCCGGCCTGGTGACCGGCGCGCGCCAGGGTTACATCTACCTTCGCGGCGAATACCCGCTGGCCGCCGAGCGCATGCAAAACGCCATCGAAGATGCCCGCAAGAACGGGTTCCTCGGCGAAAACATTCTTGGCAATGGCCTGGGCTTTCACATTGAAATTCGCCGCGGCGCGGGCGCTTACATTTGCGGTGAAGAAACCGCGCTGTTCAATTCGATTGAAGGCTACCGTGGCGAACCGCGTAACAAGCCGCCGTTCCCCACGCAGTCCGGGCTCTTCCGCCAGCCGACCGCGGTCAACAACGTGGAAACTCTGGTGAACGTGCCCGGCATCATCCGCGACGGCGGCGCGGCGTATGCCAAGCTGGGCACGGAGAATTCCGCCGGCACACGGCTTTTCTGCCTGTGCGGACACGTTGCCCGACCCGGCGTTTACGAAGTCGCCATGGGAACCACACTGCGCCAGCTCATGGACCTTGCCGGAGGCGTGGCCGGCAGCGGGAAACTGCAGGCGGTCCTGTTGGGCGGCGCGGCGGGAACATTTGTCGGGCCCAAGGAACTCGATACACCGCTGACTTTTGAAGGAACGCGGGCCATCGGCGCCACTTTGGGTTCGGGCGTGGTCATGCTGTTCGACGATACGGTTGATCTGCGCCGCATCCTGCTGCGCATCGCCAGTTTCTTCCGCCATGAAACCTGCGGCCAGTGTGTTCCCTGCCGCGTCGGCGTGGTGCGCCAGGAAGAAACGCTGCAGCGTTTGGTCAACGCCAAACCGCTGGGCTCAGCAGCGCAAGAACTCGCCATGCTGCGTGAGATGGCCCAGGCCATGCGCGACGCCTCAATCTGCGGGCTGGGCCAGACGGCCGCCAGCGCGCTGGAATCCGCGCTACAAAGATGGAGCCTGTTTTCATGAGTAAATCGGTTACAGCAATCACGCAGACGCTCAACGCGCCCCAGCCCACGATTCCGCTGCCGCGCGGCCCGGTGCCGCAAGCGCCGCCGGAACACGAGCGCCGAAGCATTGAAATCAAGATTGACGACAGGACGGTTTCCGTCCCCGAGGGCTCAACGATTCTCGACGCGGCCAAAAAACTCGGCATTGACACGCCGACGCTGTGCTTCCTGGAAAGCCTGACGCCCGTCAACGTCTGCCGCGTTTGTGTGGTGGAGTTGGAAGGATCGCGTACGCTGGTTCCGGCTTGTTCGCGCAAAGTGGAACCGAACATGTCCATCAAGACCGATTCCGAGCGCGTCCGCCTGAGCCGCCGCCTGGTGCTGGAGTTTCTGGCTTCGTCGGTGGACCTTTCCACCGCACCCGCCATGCACGAGTACATGGTCCGCTACGGAGCGCATCCGGAACGCTTTGGCGACGCACACGCCACTGTCGCCCAACCGGTGAAGATTGACAACGATCTGTACGTCCGCGACTACTCGAAGTGCGTCCTTTGCTACAAGTGTGTGGAAGCCTGCGGCGTGGACGCGCAGAACACGTTTGCTATCGCCGTGGCGGCCGCGGTTTTTCCGCGCATATCGCCACGGAGTTTGACGTCCCTCTGCCCGACTCGGCATGCGTCTATTGCGGCAACTGCATCGGTGTTTGTCCCACCGGGGCGCTCATGTTCAAGAGCGAATATGACATGCGCCAGGCGGGCGCCTGGGACGAAGCACGCCAATCGCAGACGGACACTATTTGTCCTTATTGCGGCGTGGGCTGCAATCTCACGGTTCATGAGCAGGACGGCAGGATTGTCCGCGTGACTTCACCGCTGGACCACTCGGTCACCCACGGGAACCTGTGCATCAAAGGGCGCTTTGGCTGGCAGTATGTTCAGATTGAACCGGCCGGGAACGGGAAGTAGCCCGGCTGCGTCTCATTTCAGTAGCAATTGTGCCAACTCCGCCACGCTGCTAACCTGCACCGTGGGCTGCGCCACCGCAGGCTTGGCCGCACCGGAGCCCGGACGGATGGACGGCCGGTTCACCCACGCGTTGCGGATGCCCAGCAGGTTCGCCGGAACAACGTCGTGGTACAAGCTCTGCGCGGCATGGAAGATTTCCTGCTTCTTCAATCCGCTGCGCGCCATCGCCTCCTGAAAATTCTTGAGTGACGGTTTGTAGCTCTGCACCTGCTGCGCCGTCACAATCAGCGAGAACTCCACGCCCAGTTTCTTTTTCGTCACGGCAAACATGTCATCATCAATGTTGGAGATCACACCCAGGCGGAAACGCTGGGACAGCGCGTGCAGACCAGCAACCGTATCGGGGAACGGCTCCCAACTGGTGAGCGAATCGGCGAAGCGGCTGGCGTCGTCTTCTGAAATGCCAGCCTTCAGCCGGCGGCCCATTTCCTGCACGGTCTGTGAGAGTACCTGCTTGTAAGCAAGGTAGGGTCCGGCTTCCAGTTCCGCTTCAATCTCGCCGTAGTGCTCCAGAAGTTGGAGGTCGGAGACTTGCTGGCCGTCGCGGGAAAACAACGGACGCAGCGCAGCGAGCATCCCCGTCTCCCAATCAATCAGGGTGCCGTAGCAATCGAAGGTGATCAGCCGGATGGAGGAGAAATCCATGGAACCAAGATTACTTTTGCGGCGCGGCTGCTGTCCAATCGCCCCGCCACCCGGCGCGAACAAAAACGGCCCCGGCGCTTTGCTCCTGGCCACGTCGCGTAGGATACTGTTGAGGTGATGCCAACGCCTCTCGCTGACAATCCATTTGCCATTTTGACGTTCATCGCCGCGCCCGCGGTGTTCACCAACGCTTCCTCCGTGCTGGCCCTGGGCACCAGCAACCGTCTGGCGCGCGTGGTGGACCGGACGCGGCAAATTGCGCGTGAAATCCACGGCGCGCCTCCGGGCGATGCCAGTGCCAAGATGTGGGTAAGCCACCTGGGCCGCATGGAAAGACGCGGATCGCTGCTGGTTCGCGCCATGAGGTACTTTTACGGTGCGGTGGGGGCGTTTGCCGGAGCCAGCCTGGTTTCGATTCTTGGCGCGGTGCTGGCCTCCACCAACTATCGGTTGCCCTTTGAGGTGATCACCGGAATTGGCCTGCTGGCGGGCGGACTCGGCTTTACAGGACTGGTGGCCGGCTGCGTTCTTCTGGTAAGCGAGACCCGTCTGGCGCTCGCGATTATTGTGGAAGAAGCTGAACTGGCCAAGACCTGGCTGAAATAGCGCTCGCATGAAGGAACCAGGAAAGTAAACTCTCCAGCTCTTCACCTTAGACGATGACTCCAGAGTTTCGCCGGCGATTGACCTAAGAATTTGCTTATCAGTACTTTGGGGCAATACATCGCCAACTGCCTCTCGACCTTAGAACTCCCCGCTCAAGTGACCCAAGACGCTGACCTTAGGGTATATGGCTTACATCACAGTCAGGCCGAATAATATAAGGTATGCGTCAATAGATCGCTGCGATTCTGTCTTTTAGATTCGCGTATCCTGGCCAGACGAGCGAGCCAGATGGGCGCAACCAGCCATTGGCCCCGGGACTTTTAGCGGGGACGGCGACTAAAAAGGGGTACTCCGAAATGATAACGAATTTTATCTTCGCGCTCGCGCTGTTGCTGGGCTCAATCGTTCCTAAGCTTCCGATCGTCGCGAAGCCGGGAACAGCGGGCACCAATCCGCTACCCACCAAGCCTCCGAGCACATCCGTCCAATAATCCGTTGATGAAGCGCTATCTCCTCGACTATGGATTTTGGCTCAGCGGCAGCGGCATTTGCTGCCAGTTTCTGGCTTGCTGGGCCCTGGTCAGGAGAAAAGAGTTTTACCGCCACTGGAAGGTCTTCAGCTATTACCTCTTTTATATGGCGGCCCAGTCGGTGGTGTCGCTGGCCATTCTGGTGCTGGCCAGCAAAGAAGTTTATGCCTTTAGCTACTACCTGGCGGATTTCATTGAAGCCATTCTGCTGAACCTGGTGGTGCTGGAGATCATGGTCAAGGTCCTGGAGCCGTTTGAGTCGCTGCCGGGACGCACCGTGGCGCGGTTCTGCTTCTGGGCCTTCCTGGGAATTTCCACCGCAGTCGCTGTTTCCGTGATGCTGCCGGTCCACGCCTCAGGCGTTTTCTATGAACTACCATTGACCGTTGAGCGGACAATTTTCCTGGCGGACGCGGTGCTGCTCTGGGTGTTGCTGGTGCAATCCAAATCTCTGGGCATCACCTGGAAGTCGTCGCAGGCGGAAATTGCCGCCGGCTTTATACTCTATTTGACGGTGCAGGCAACCACGCGCTTTGCGGTGGCGATGTACAACGGCAGCTTCCTCATCACCATTAGCGGCGTGATGGGACAACTTGCCTACCTGATCGCCCTGGTGGGCTGGATCTGGACCATCACTCATCGTGATCCGCTGCCGGCGCGGCCCTCGGCGGAAACGCTGGCTCGCATGCGTGAGCTTTCCTCAGATTTTGACGCTGTTCCTAAAGACCGTATCTTCGCCGCCGTGGGTATCAAGGTGAACCGGGCTGACTCCCATGAAGACGCAGACGAGAAGGCTCAACCGGTTGACGACGTTGAAGAGCATCGGCTCCAACCGCAGCGCGTCATCATGAAGTAGGGGACTCAATCCCTGGCCGGGTCCTGGACACGGCCTTTCCATTCGCCTCCCCGTCCCAGCCAGTACTTCCACGCAGAATGAAACGTTGTTCCCATATAAAAGACCGCCACCAGGGGCAGCGCCAGCGACCACAATGGATTCAGCCGGTAGAATCGGATGATGGGCCAGTAGCAAATGGACATCAACATCCAGGCGGCGGCGCCCAGCAGCGCGGGAACCAACCGGTGACTGAAGACCACGAGCAAGGGCGGCGCCAGGTAGGCCAGGGCCATGCCCAGGAAAGACAAGAGCAGCAACAGCGCTGAATGCCTCAGTTGGCTGAAAGCACTGCGCGATATCATGCGTCCGATTTCGGCGAAGGAACCATACGGGCGAATGCTCCTGGTGTCCTGGGTCAACCCCAGCCACACGCTGCCGCCACTGCGCTTCACGCGCCTGGCCAGAGCGCAATCGTCAATCACCTCACTGCGGATGGCAGCAACGCCCCCGGCGCGGTCCAGGGCCTGGGGACGAATGAGAATGCTGCCCCCGGCGGCGCCCGCGGTGGCATGACGGCGGCCGGCGATCCAGGCAGGCGGATACAGTAAGAAGAAAAAGAAGACGAATGCGGGAATCAACGCCCGTTCCGCGAAAGTACTGCAATGCAACATGACCATGAAGGACGCCAGGTCATACGGGCCAGCGGCGGCAATGGCCGCCAGTGCAGCTACGCTGTCCGGCGCATGTTCAATGTCGGCATCCGTCAGCAGGTAAAAATCCGGATGCAGCTCTCGCGCCCGCTGCACACCTTGCTCCATAGCCCACAACTTCCCGGACCATCCCGCGGGCAGCGGCTGGCCGCTGATGATCATCAGCCGCTCCGGCTGGCCGTACTCGGCGGCAGCACGCTGTGCCACGCCGGCGGTGCCGTCACTGCTGCCGTCATCAATTAAGAGAACAGTGATCTCGACTGCCGTTTGCTTCAGCAGCGACGTAACGCACTTGCCCACTACGTCGGCCTCATCGCGCGCGGGCACGACGGCAATCACCCGCACCGCAGACTGGTTCGCAGGCGGCGACGGCGCAACCAGCCGCCCAGCGCGCCAGAAGCCTCCGCGGCAGAACGCAAGATAAACCCACACCAGAAGGGGGATGGCCCCGGCAAGAACAATTATCACGGGCCTATTCTACAAATTGCCGGCGTCAGCCATCGGCGCCGTTGTCTTCCGGACACGCCCACGCAGAACTCCGGCATCAGGCGGGACTCTTTGGCTGTTTACTTGGACGCGCAAAGGCTTTAATCTTCCCTTAGAAGTAGTCTTATTACGATATTGTGCCCCTTTCGGACCCGGAAGACCCCAGCGCTGCATCCCTTAGAGGATCCACATGAATCAACACGCCCGAGAAACCATTGCCCATAGAATCTGCCCTTTTTGCGAAGCCTGCTGTGGCCTGGAATTGACCCTGGCCGGAGGAAAGATCACGGGAATCCGCGGTCACGCCGCGGACGTTTTCAGCGCCGGCTACATCTGCCCCAAGGGAGTGGCCCTCAAAGACCTGCACGAAGATCCTGACCGCCTGCGCTCGCCGCTCATCAAGCGCGACGGCCAGTTTGTGGAAGCAACCTGGGACGAAGCGTTTGCGGAAATCGAGCGCCGCCTGCCGCCGGTCATCGCCGCGCACGGCAAAGATGCCGTAGGCATCACGTTGGGAAATCCAGTGGCCCACAAGATTGGTCTGCTGCTTTACGCCTCGCGGCTGGCCCGCGCGCTGGAGACGGTCAACGTATTTACCGCGTCCACGCTGGACCAGATGCCCAAACAGCTTTCCTGCGGACTGATGTTTGGCGACTGGCTGTCCGTCCCCGTTCCCGACATCGAGCGCACGGATTTTCTTTTGGTGCTGGGCGCCAACCCCATGGTCTCCAACGGAAGCCTGTGGACGGTGCCGAATTTCCGGGGCAAAGCCAAAGCGCTGAAAGCGCGCGGCGGCCAGATTGTGGTGGTGGACCCGCGTCGCACAGACACGGCCAAAATCGCCGACCAGCATTTGTTCATCCGTCCCGGCGCCGATGTTTTCTTCCTGCTCGGGCTGGCGCATACGTTGTTTGCAGAGAAACTGGTGCGGCTGGGGCGTTTGACCCAGCACGTGGCCGGCGTAGAAGCAGTGAAGACTGCTGTGGCGGATTTTTCTCCGGAACGTGTCGCCGACCGCTGCGGAATCCCTGCCGCGGCCATTCGCGAACTCGCCCGCCGGCTGGCCAAGGCCAAACACGCCGCGGTCTATGGCCGCATCGGGACCTGCACACAGGAGTTCGGCACGCTCTCCAGCTGGCTGGTGGACGTGCTCAATATTTTGACCGGACATTTTGATGAACCGGGCGGAGCCATGTTTCCCCGGGCGGCGGCGTTTGCCGCCAACACCATGGGCAAGCCAGGCACCGGCCGCGGCGTTGTCACCGGAAGGCGCAAGAGCCGCGTGTCCGGCGCGCCGGAAGTTTTTGGGGAATTCCCCATGAGCTGCCTGGCCGAAGAAATTGATACTCCCGGTGAAGGCCGGTTGCGGGCCATGATTACCGTGGGCAGCAACCCCGTGCTGTCATCGCCCAACGGCGCGCGACTGGCAGCGGCCCTGGAGCAACTCGACTTCATGGTCAGCCTGGACGTCTACTTGAATGAGACCACGCGCCACGCCGACGTCATCCTTCCCGGACCTTCGCCGCTGGAAGACATGCACTATGACGTAGCCTTCACCCAGCTCGCCTACCGGAATAGCGTGCGTTTCAGCGCGCCGGTGCTGCCTCGCCCTGAGGGCCAGCCTGACGAATGGGAAGTTTTGCTGCGCTTGACCGGCATCGTCAAAGGCCGGGGCGCCGGGGTTGACATCGCCCAACTGGACGACGAATTGGCCGCCGATGACGTTCGCCGCATGGCTGGACCACTGTCTGATGTGGTGCTGAGAACGGTCGCTCATCGCCGCGGACCGGAACGCCTGCTGGATCTTGCGTTGCGAGGCGGACCGTATGGCGACCAGTATGGTCTGAAATCAAACGGGCTGAACCTGGACCAGGTGAAAGCCGCCAAAGGAGGCATTGATCTGGGTCCGCTTGCGCCGCGCGTGCCGGAAGTGTTGCGCACGCCTTCCGGCAAAATAGAACTGGCGCCGCCCATGTTGCTGGAAGACCTCCAGCGCGCGGCTGCTGATCTTGAGAAGCCGGCGCCGGAATTGGTGATTATCGGCCGGCGGCAATTGCATTCCAACAATAGCTGGATGCACAACCTGCCCGTCCTGGCCAAAAGCAGCCGCTGCACCGCTATGGTCAATCCCGCGGACGCCGCCCGCTTTGGCCTGCACGACGGCGGCAAGGCGCGCATCACCCGCGGCAACAACTCAGTGG
>JBGPLR010000086.1:0-9459 GCA_041486545.1 Terriglobia bacterium | reverse complement strand
TGGATCACATAGCCGCGGTCGGCGATGCTGAGCCCGCTGACCACGTTTTGCTCCACGATCATCATGGTGATCCCGGTGCGGCGCACTTCCTGGATTTTGTCGAAGACTTCGTCGACAATTTTCGGCGCGAGGCCGAGCGAAGGCTCGTCCAGCAGAAGGAGCTTGGGTTTGGCCATGAGGCCGCGGGCGATGGCCACCATCTGCTGCTCGCCGCCGGAAAGCGTCCCGGCCATCTGGTTCATGCGCTCGCCCAATCGGGGAAAGAGCGTGAGTTGCTCTTCCATGGCCTGTTTCATCGTTGCCCGGGCGCGCGGCGTATAGGCTCCCAGGGAAAGGTTTTCCCGCACGGTAAGGAAAGGGAAGACCTGGCGGCCTTCCGGCACGTGGCTGACCCCGAGCGCCACAATCTTATGGGCGGGCACGCGAGAGATGTCTTGGCCGGCAAAGCGCACGGTCCCGGCAGCGGCGGGCTTCAAGCCGGAAATCACCCGCAACAGCGTGGTCTTGCCCGCGCCATTGGCGCCGATGAGGGTGACAATCTCGCCGGCAGAAACTTTCAGCGTCACGCCGAACAAAGCCTGCAAGTCGCGGTAGTAGGCCGTGACGTTGTTTAGCTCCAGCAGAGGCGCGGCTGTTGTCTGCGCTGCCCCAGAGGAGTTTGCCGGATTGGGCGTGGCCGTGCTCAATGCACCATCTCCTTGTACTTGGCGCCAAGGTACGCTTCGATGACCGCCGGGTCTTTGACCACGTCGGCGGGCTTGCCCTCAGCGATTTTGGCGCCATAATCCAGCACCACCACGCGATCAGAAATCTTCATCACCACCTGCATCACGTGTTCCACGCCGCCCACCACGCTCACGCCCCATTCCGGCAGCCGCTTGATCAAGTCGGCCAGGGCCAGCGCTTCGCCGGTGGTGAGCCCGGAAACCACTTCGTCCAGCAGGATGAGCTTGGGCTTGGTGGCCAGGGCGCGGGCAATCTCCAGGCGCTTGAGCGCGGCCAGCGGAAGTCCGCGCGCCAGAAAGTTTTTGATGTGCGACATCTGCAGGAAGTCCAGGATCTTGGCCGCGTCATCTTCCGCCTGGTGCAGGTGTCCGGTGTGCATGAAGGCGCCCAGCATCACGTTTTGCAGCACGGTGAGACTGGGCAGCGGCTTGACGATCTGGAACGTGCGTCCCACGCCCATCCGGGCGGAAGCGTGCGGCTTGACGCGGGTGATGTCCTGGCCGCGGAAGAGTATGGTCCCTTCTTCCGGATGGAAGAAGCCGCTGATCAGGTTGAAGACCGTGGTCTTGCCCGCGCCGTTGGGTCCAATGACGAACA
This sequence comes from Terriglobia bacterium, assembly GCA_041486545.1. Classification (GTDB taxonomy): domain Bacteria; phylum Acidobacteriota; class Terriglobia; order Terriglobales; family Acidobacteriaceae; genus Angelobacter. Next base: position 8,136 of record JBGPLR010000086.1, on the reverse strand, counting down.
CGATTTCTCCTTCGCTCATGGCGAAGGAGACGTCCTTTACAGCGCGCAGCCCGCCAAAGCGCTTGGAGACATTGCGAAGCTCGAGAATCGTGGGCACCGTCAATCGCCTCCCTGGGCCGGCGCCGCTGAACCCGCGGCAGGCGCGGCGTTGGCCGGAGGCTTGGCTTTTCGCTGCAGCAAAGATTGCAGGCCGCCGACGATTCCTTCCGGCAGAAACAGCACCACTACCACGATCAGAATGCCGTAGATAAGAAGATGGCTTTCCTGAAACTTGTTTTTGAACAACTCTGATGCCGAGAGCAGCAGCACCGCGCCCACCACCGGCCCCAGCAGCGTGCCCGCGCCGCCCAGCATGGTGATGATGGCGATTTGCACGGAAATCTCCACGGTAAGAACGCTGTCGGGAACAATGAACTGGAAGGCGCTGCCGTAGAGCGCTCCACCCAGCGCGGTCAGAAACGCACTGACCATCAGCGCGCGCAGTTTGTAGTTTGCCGTATCAATGCCCACGGCGCTGGCCGTCTCTTCATCTTCGCGGATGGCCATCAGGTAGTAGCCGAAGCGGGAGCGCGACGTCCAGGCATTCACCAGAAAGCATACGAACGCCAGGGCCACAGCGGAGAGATAGAACATTTTCCAAAACGCTTTGGGCGGAAACAACGCCGGCGTGCTCAGCCCGATCGCGCCTCCGGTGGAGACCAGGTTCGTCGCCGTCAAGCGCAGCACTTCGCCAAAAGCAATTGTAGAGAGCGTGAAGTACGGGCCGCGCAGACGAAACACCACCGATCCAATGACCGCGGCAAACCCCGTGGCCACACAGGCCGCGAGAAACACGGCAAGCCAGACCGGAACGTGGCGCGCATGAAACATGGCCATGCCGTACGCGCCCACACCAAAGAACGCCACATGGCCCAGCGAGAGCTGCCCCGCATAGCCGCCGACCAGGTTCCAGGCCAGCCCCAGCGCGGCGAACAACATGATGCGGAAGACCACTTGCAACACGTAGTCGTTGGGAACCAGCAGCGGGACCGCGGCGAAGGCCAGCGTCACTCCCAGCAGGGCGAAGATTCTCCATCCACGGAGGGCGCTCATGCGCGTTGCCTCCCAAATATTCCGCTGGGTTTGAGCGACAGCACCAGCAGGAACAGTACAAAGTCCACCGCCAGCGCCCATTGCTGGCCCAGGTAAGCGCTGGTGAGGCTCTCGGTCACGCCCAGCACCAGTCCGCCAATGGCCGCGCCTTCAATCGAACCCATGCCGCCCAGCACCACAATTACAAACGCTTTCAGCGTGTAGTCTTCGCCCACGCTGGGGAAGAGATAGAGCGCGGGAAGGAGAAGTCCGCCAGCCAGTCCGGCCATGGCGATGCCGAGTGCAAAGCTGAAGCCCTGAATCAGCGTGACGTTGATGCCCATGAGCGGCGCGACTTCTCGGTTCTGGGCGATCGCGCGCAGCGCCTGCCCGGTCCGGCTGCGCACCACAAACTGCTGCAAGCCGACAATGAATACTCCGGCGATGCCAAACGACATCAGCGCAGCGCGGTTCAGGGTGAACGGGCCAAATCCAAAGGGCGGGCGGTTGGTGAGATCAATGATGGTCTGGTGGTAGTCGGCGCCGAACTTCAGTTGAATGCTGTCCACCAGAATCAGGGCGATCCCCGTGGTCATGAGGATCTGCATGAAGTCGGAACGGTCACGGATGGGCTGGATCAGCAATTTGTACACCCCCCATCCGAACGCGAAAAGAAAAAGCCCCGACGCCAGGAACCCGATGTAGGGGTTGAGCTGGAGCTTGTCAAAGAGTATCCAGCTGACGTACATGCCCACCATGAGGAATGCGCCGTGAGCAAAATTCACAATGCGCATGACGCCGAAGATCAGCGCCAGGCCCATGCCGATCAGCGCGTAGAGCGCGCCGGTCAGCAGGCCGTCCATGCCGGCTTGTAGGAAATCAGTCAGGAACCGGGGCAAGCTGGGCCGCCCTCCTTATTTGCGCTGCGTCCATTTGGGCGCGGGAATAATCGGCTTGGCCTGGGCAATATCCAGAGGATAGACCACCTTGTACTGGCCGCCCTGCACCTGGGTGATGATCACGGGGTGCTGGTTCTGTCCGTTGGCGTCAAACTTGATCGGTCCAAAGGCGCTGGTCTTGAGGTTCAGGTTCTTGATCGCATCGCGAATCTTGGCGGCGTCCAGGGATTTGGCTTTGTTGATGGCCTCGACCGCGGTCATCAATGACTGGTAAGCCTGCATGGCGTGATACTGCGGATGCGAGTTGTAGCGCTTGAAGTACTCGGCGTCAAATTCCTTGGATCCCGGCCAGGGAGCTTCCGGCAGCCACTGAGAAACCGACAGCGTGAACTCAGCGTTGCGGCCTGCGCCCTTGGCGGTAGGAAATTCTGCGGCGGAAAAGCCGGTGCCGGCCGCGGTGTAATACTTGGGGTTCAAGTCCACTTCCATGGATTGCCGCATCAGCGTGGTGGCGTCCAACAAGTAAGAGCAGAAGTAGATCACGTCAGGGTTCTTGTCTTTCACGCGCCGCAGCACGGCTTTGTAGTCCGGGGCCTTGGCTTCATATTCTTCCGTGGCCAGCACGCTGATGCCCGCGGCCGTGGCGGCTTCCTTCATGGCCTGCATGTTGGCCTGGCCGAAATTGGTCTTCTCATACACAATGACCATGGTTTTGGGATCGCCGTTCTTCTTGAGAAACGCAATCCATTCCTTGGCGTAGGCGTTGGCTCCGGCACAGATGCGGAAAACCCAGGGCGACTTGGAATCCATTACGTTGTCGGCGGTGGCCGTGGGGATAAGCAGAGGGATCTGGTGCGTGGTCACCGGCCCGATGATGGCCTTGGTGTTTTCGCTGGAGTACGCTCCCAGCAGCATGGCCACGTGGTCCTGGTCCACCAGTTTGGAGACGCCCTGCACCGCTTGGTCGGGCTTGCTCTGGTCGTCATACCAATCGAGTTCGACTTTCTTGCCCAGGACGCCGCCCTTGGCGTTGATTTGATCCAGCGCGATGGAGTAGCCGTTCTTGTGGGCTTCGCCAAAAGCCGCCTGGCTGCCGGTGAGCGAAGTGATCACGCCGATTTTGATGGTCTGAGCATTCAACAGCGGTACAGATCCAAGAACTAAGCTGAAGCCTATAAGAATTGTTGCCGTCGCTTTAGAGCGCAAACCAGAACGCATAGAACTCCTCCTGGGGAGAAATCTAACTCGCGTCGCGCATTATACATTTTCGGGGGCGAGTAATCCTGTATCGGCAGGCGATGAAAGGAATGTGATGAAAATCACAGGGGGGACAGCGCGGCCACTACTTGCAGAATATTATTTTGAGTGGCCGGTTGAGATACTTGAGCAAAGTTGACGGCGAATGAGCGCCGCAGGCGCGTCATAACGGTAGCCCAGGCCGTGAGGCCTGGGGTTAGGTCAGCAGAGGGGCGAGCCCCGTAGGCGGCGACACTAACCGAAGAGGTGTCTGGGATCGAACTCGATCCCGTGCTTCCTGAGCAATACCAGAAGCTCGTCCTCAAAGCTCATCTTGCGATGATGGATTTCCTGATTGAAAATGTACTTCTTCACTGCGGGAACATTCGACGCGCTTACAGCGAACGAACTGAAGCCTTCTTGCCAGGCGAACTTGATCCCCTGCTGGTTCATCCACCGCGAGGAGTTCGATTTCAGCAGATTGACCGCTTTTGATACGGACATGTTTGGCGTCAACTCAACCAGGGCATGAATGTGGTCTTCCATCCCGCCAATGGCAATTCCCACGATGTTCACGTTCCGGCAAATACCAATCATGTAACTCCAGAGTTGCGGTTGCAATTGCTTCGAGATCAGTTTTCGGCGTTCCTTGGTGCTGAAAACAATATGAAAGTGGTTCTTGCTGTAGGTATGTGACAAGTGTCGCCCCTCCGGGGCTCACATTTTAAACCGTATTTTCCCAGGCCTGACGGCCTGGGCTACCGTTATGGCGCGCCTGCGGCGCTGTATGCCTCAGCAACAGATTTCAAAGTCAGGATAAAAAGAAAGGAGAGGGAATTCGGTAATGTTCTGAGACCCACGTTGATGAGTTGCTGCAGGCGGCGTAGCCTATAAATAATTGGGGACTTGATTCCATGCAGCCATATCCAAAACTTCGAGTTAGAGACGGAATAGAAGAAAAGCTCTGTTCATCCTGCCGTACGTGGAAACCGCTTACCGAGTTTTCGCCCGGAGGCAAAAGCCGCGAAGGATCGGAAGGAGGTAGACATTGCGAATGCCGACCTTGTAACGCCAAGCGCCACGGAGATCGTCGAAAATGAAACCGTGCGTTTGTGGAGGAAGTAACGAGAACTGCCGATATTGCTCAGGATCTGGTTTCGTTCACGACAATATTGTCATCCCACATCCGCCGAGTGAACTAAAAAAGTGGAAGCCAGAATCGTACGTTGAACCTCCCCGCCAAAGGAAATCTCCTGTTGCACGAAGGTCGCACAAAGCTCTTCCCGGACTGTGGGGATGCCTGATGTACTTCGCCGCTCCAATTCTTGTTTTCCTTCTGCTGCGGCTGTTGTTTGGCAAGTGATCCGCGAAAAACCAGCAGAATAGTCCAACGCCACTCACCACTTGCCTTCCCTTACGCTCTTGCCGGATCCACCTTCTCTGTATCCACGCCGAGATCAACGTGGGCCTGTTGCGCGGCTTTGCGATCAAACTTGCCATCGCGGGCCAAGGCGGACAGGGCCGCCGCCGCAATGGACTCAGCGTTGATCTCAAAGTGCCGGCGCAGGTGCGCGCGGTTGTCGCTGCGGCCAAAGCCGTCCGTGCCCAGAGCCGTCAAGCGCGTTCCCAGCCAGGGAGCCAGTTGATCAGGGACGGCCTTCATGTAGTCGGTGGCCGCGATGATGGGCCCCTGCGCTCCGGCAGCCTCGAGCGTGCTGAGAATGTACGGCTGTTTCATTTTCTCCGCGGGATGCAGACGGTTCCAGCGTTCGGTGGCCAGGGCTTCGCGACGCAGCTCGTTGTAGCTGGTTACGCTCCACACGCTGGCCTGGATCTTGTATTTCTCCGCCAGGATCGCCTGGGCGGCCAGGGCTTCATTGAGAATGCTGCCGCTGCCGAACAACTGCACCTGCGACGTGCCTCCGCTTGCGTCTTTCAGCTTGTAGAGGCCGCGCAGAATTCCTTCTTCACAGCCCTTGGGCATCTCCGGCATGTTGTAGTCTTCGTTGTACAGCATGATGTAGTAGAAGCGGTCTTCGCGCTCCTGGTACATGCGGCGGAGCCCGTCCTGCACGATCACGGCGACTTCATACACGTACGCCGGATCATAGCTGGCGCAGGTGGGGACCACGCTGGAGAGGACCAGGCTGTGCCCGTCCTGGTGCTGCAGGCCTTCGCCCAGCAGAGTGGTGCGGCCGCCGGTGGCGCCCAGCAGGAAGCCTTTGCCGCGCGCGTCGGCAAACGCCCAGATCAGGTCGCCGATGCGCTGGAAACCGAACATGGAGTAATAAATAAAGAAGGGAATCATGGGCACGCCGTGGTTGGAGTACGCCGTGCCGGCTGCGGTAAATGACGCCATGGAGCCGGCTTCCGTGATGCCTTCTTCCAGAATCTGCCCGTCTTTGGCTTCGTGGTAGTAGAGCAGCATTTCCTGGTCGTGAGGTTTATAGAGCTGGCCCTGACAGGCGTAAATTCCCACCTGGCGGAAAATGGATTCCATGCCAAAGGTGCGGGCTTCGTCGGGGACGATCGGCACCACCAGCTTCCCCAGTTTGGGATGCTTGAGCAGGCTGCGCAACATGCTGACGTAGCCCATGGTGGTGGAAACGGCGCGGCCTTTGGATCCGGCCAGCGATTCGGCAAAGAAATCCAACGGCGGCGCTTCAAACTTGAAGTCCGGGACATCGCGTGAGGGCGTGTATCCGCCCAACTGTTTGCGGCGTTCCTTGAGATAAACGATCTCCGGGCTGTCGTCGGCAGGTTTGTAAGGCAGACCTTCTTTGGCGGCCTTTTCCGGAATAGGAATTTCAAAGCGCGCGCGGAATGCCGCCAGCGCTTCGTCAGTCATCTTCTTTTCCTGATGGGTGGCATTGCGGGCCTGCGCCGACCCCAGGCCGTAACCCTTAATGGTCTTGGCCAGGATCACCGTAGGCTGGTCCTTGTGTTCCACCGCGCGCTTGTAGGCGTTGAACACTTTCTGCGGGTCCAGACCGCCGCGCTGCAGATGCCAGATCTCGTCGTCCGTCATGTGTTCGACCAACGCCAGGGTCTCAGGATATTTGCCGAAGAATTCTTTGCGCACGAAGGCGCCGTCTTTGGCCTTGAAGCTCTGGTATTCGCCGTCCACGCACTCTTCCATGCGCTTGAGCAGCATGCCAGATTTGTCGCGGGCCAAAAGATCGTCCCAGTTGCCGCCCCAGATGACCTTGATCACGTTCCAGCCGGCGCCGCGGAAGTCGGCTTCCAGTTCGTTGATGATTTTGCCGTTGCCGCGCACCGGGCCATCCAGCCGCTGCAGGTTGCAGTTGACCACGTAGATCAGGTTGTCCAGCTTCTCGCGCGAGGCCATGGTCAAAGAGCCCAGCGCTTCGGGCTCGTCGGTTTCGCCGTCGCCCAGGTAGGCCCAGACCTTGCGCGGCGTCTTCTGGATGATCCCGCGATTTTCCAGGTAGCGCATGAAACGCGCCTGGTACACCGCGTTGATGGGACCCAATCCCATGGAGACCGTGGGGAACCGCCAGAAATACGGCATGAGCCAGGGATGCGGATACGAAGACAGCCCTGGCGTGTCGCGCAACTCATGGCGAAAGTTTTCTACCAGCTGCTGCGAAATGCGGCCTTCCAGAAATGCCCGGGCATACACGCCGGGCGACGCATGGCCTTGAAAGTAGATGAAGTCGCCGGGCTGGTCGCCGTAGCTGGCGCGGAAGAAATGGTTGAAGCCCACTTCCAGCAAAGTCGCCAGGGATGAGAACGTGGAAATATGCCCGCCGATGCCGGGGTCCTTTTTGTTCTGGCGATGCACCATGGCCATGGCGTTCCAGCGGATCAGGCTCTTGATACGCCGCTCCAGCCCGCGATCACCCGGGTAAGGGAACTCTTCTTCCACAGGAATGGTGTTGATATAAGGAGTATTCAGCGTGGCCGGGACATTGACGCCGGCTTCACGGGCCCTTTTGCCCAGGGCCTCCAGTAAACGGGTGCCTTGGGTGGCGCCTTCTTGAATAATGACTTCGTCAAACGCCTCAATCCATTCTTCAATTTCCTGCTGGTCCGGCCGCGCCGGCGTGGTCACTTTGGTTTCCATAATCCTTCTAGTATGACGCGAACAGCGTCCGATGACAATTGCCAGGAGAGCCTGGTAGGTGCGATCTACGTGGGAACGCGCGCCGCAGCGGCGGTTTTGTTTGTTCAGAAGCTAAAGAGTGTGCTTCACAGCCCATTTCCCTTTCTCCAGTTCGTCATCCCGAGTTCCGTGAATGAGGACGCGCATTCTTCAGCGTCCGAATAGGAGCGAGGGACCTTGCGTATTACCCAATCTCAGAACCAGAGACGGCGAAACACGAGGTCCCTCGGGCCTACTCGCAAGCTGGAAAAAGCGCTTGCTCGTTGACGGCCCTCGGGATGACGAGTTCATCAAGATAATTCGCACCCACCCCCTACATACTCATGCTGACGTTTGCTTCGCCCACCCGTTCTTGTTCGGCGAGCCGTGCGGTCCATGTGTTAGAACCAAGAGTAAAGATGAACGGATTCGAAAATCTCGCCGCCAGCCCGCGCGTCACCGTCCGCCGCGCCGGCGTGCCTGCTTCTGACGGCAAATGCGTTGTCTATTGGATGCAACGCTCGCAGCGCGCGCTGCACAATCCCGCGCTGGAAGTGGCGGTGCGAGCTGCCAACCTGCTGGGCAAGCCGTGCGTGGTGTTCTTCGCGCCCGTGCCGTTCTATCCCCACGCCAATCTGCGCCATTACCATTTTCTGAACCAGGGAATCCCGGGCATCGCCAAACGGCTTGCGCAGCGGGACGTTGGATTTGTGCTGCGGCGGTTTCCTGACCACCATCTGCTCAAGTTTTGCGACGAAGTTCTTCCGGCGCTGGTCGTCGGCGACGAGAACCCCATGCGCGAGCCCGAAAGCTGGCGCGCCGGAG
>JBGPLR010000085.1:0-9460 GCA_041486545.1 Terriglobia bacterium | reverse complement strand
GTGCAGGTGGTGGCGGCGGAGGTAATGGTGATGCCGCGCTCCTGCTCCTGCGCCATCCAGTCCATGGTGGCGGTGCCTTCATGCACTTCACCGATGCGGTGCGTGATGCCGGTATAAAAGAGGACACGTTCAGTCGTAGTGGTCTTGCCGGCATCAATGTGGGCCATGATGCCGATGTTTCTACAACGATCTAATGAGACCTGTCGGGGCACTGATTTTCCTATTCCTTAAATTCGTCTCGATTGCCAAAATTGCCAATACTGCCAAAGATCGCCGAAAGTGATGCGGCGCCCTCAATCCGATTGCTCAATCCAAACCACCCTGCGCAACAGGTTTTCAATTTGGATTCTTTGGCAATTGTCAATTCTGGCAATTCTTAAACCTTCCAAAGCTCTTACCATCTGTAGTGAGCAAAAGCCTTATTGGCTTCCGCCATCCTGTGCACGTCTTCCTTTTTCTTGATGGTGGCGCCGCGTCAATTGGCCGCGTCCAGCAACTCGTTGGTGAGCTTGTCCACCATGCCCTTTTCGCCGCGCCCGCGGGCGTAACTGACAATCCAGCGGATGGCCAGCGAGGTACGCCGGTCAGGATTCACTTCCACCGGCACCTGGTAGTTGGCTCCGCCCACGCGGCGGGTCTTCACTTCCAGCAGCGGCTTGGCGTTCTCCACCGCCTTCTTGAACAGCTTGATGGCCTCATCGCCGCCCTTGGACTGCAGGTTTTCCATGGACTGATAGAAAATCCCCTGCGCCGTTGATTTCTTGCCGCCCCACATCATTGCGTTGATGAACTTGGTCACCAGCGAAGAGTTGTAAATGGGGTCCGCGATGGGTTCCCGCTTCGGAATGTGTCCTTTTCTCGGCATTGTCTCTTCTTTTCTAGGGCTCCGCAATCCCCTTCGACTTCGCTCAGGGTGCTTCGCCCTCGTGCTGCGTTCGCACGGGCCGGCGCTCTCTCCGCACTTCACCCGCCTACTTCGCGCAAAATTATTTCGGTCTCTTGGCTCCGTACTTCGACCGGCTCTGCTTGCGGTTGGCGACGCCGGTTGCGTCCAGCGTCCCGCGCACCACGTGATAGCGCACACCGGGCAGGTCCTTCACGCGGCCTCCGCGGATCAGCACAATCGAGTGCTCCTGCAAGTTGTGTCCCACGCCGGGGATATACGTTGTAACTTCAATTCCGTTGGTCAGGCGAACGCGGGCCACTTTGCGCAGAGCCGAGTTCGGCTTCTTGGGCGTCTGGGTGTAAACGCGCGTACACACTCCGCGACGCTGCGGGCAACCCTGCAACGCCGGGCTTGCCGTCTTGTACTTGGGCGCTGTTCTGCCCTTCCGGACTAACTGATTAAATGTCGGCATAAGTGGCTTCTCTTCTAGGGCTCCGCTACGCTTCGCCCTCACGCTTTGCTCGCGCTATTCCGGCGCTCGCTCCGCGCTCACCCCTTCTAGGGCTCCGCAACGCTCCGCTGCTTCGCCCTCGTGCTCCGTTCGCGCGGGCCGGCGCTCTCTTCGCACTTCACCCGCCCTCTATTACCTTCTTATCTTCTCTTCTTGCCCCGTACAGGTCTTCTTGCCCCGTACAGGCGCACAGCTATCCAAGCGCGCGCAACCTGTATGTTGACCCACTTTTGCGGGCTGGCTGCATGAGGCGCGCAGCCATAATTCCGCTGGTTTAAGAGCGGAAGATTCTCAAGAACTTACCTTCTCGATGGTTGGGTCGCGACGGTGGCGCCGAGCCGGAAATTCCGGGGGCGCTCCGTTTCGTTTTCCCTGGCTCGCATACCCTTCACGGGGAAGGTAGCGCGGGCCTTTTCAGCGAGGTATGCCCTGCAAACGGATGGAATCCTCGGGCAAAAACTAAGTTAAAGCTTACTACTCACAGCAAGATAAGTTGCACTCGCAGAACCTGTTTAATATAACAAGGTTCCCAAGCGCCCGTCAATATTGCCGGCTGGCCACGCCCCCGAGCTCGTAACCTGGAAGCAGGAAAGTTAACCGGTTCCGCGGCAATGACCTCTTTTTGGGCCAAAGAACCAAATTTCCGCGCAAGAAGGCCGGCCCTGGAGCATTCTCCATCTGGACATCAGGGTAGAGGTGTGCCTCTTCCTCATTCATGGGATGAAGCGCCTCGTCGCTGGGCACGGAGCCACATGGCTGCGAGCGCCGGGAAATCGCTGTGAATCCGGCAAGCAATCAGTCAACCGGTGACTGGCGTGTTGAACAAATTCCGGCGAGACTCTACACTAGATAATCGTCCACACAACTCCCAACGTGCTGAGGTGGTATGCGGCTGTGGCTTGCAACTAGAGTTTTACCGATCGTGTTAACGGCGCTGGCCCTGGCTGGCTGCGGCGGGGGCAACTCCTCCGCGAGCAAAACTGTAGTCCAGGTGACGCTCTCACCGGCTTCCTTGTCGGTGGTTGCCGGCGAGGTGGTTGCAGTCTCTACCGGCGCGTTGAATGCCGCCGGCTCAACCGTCTCGCCTGCGCCGAGCTTCACCATCAACACTTCCAATCCCAAGCTGGTCACGGTTTCGCCTCAGGGACAAGTTTGTGGCGGAGTTTGGGATTCCACCTTTGTAGTGTGCAACGGTCTGGACTCCGTCGGTAATCCTCTGGCCGGCATCGCCACCCTCACCGCCACCGCCAACGGAGTGACCAGCGCTCCGGTGACGGTTTCCGTTCACCCGGTGGTGACTTCGGTTTTGGTGGACGCGGTGACCGGATGCACCTCCACCAAGCTGACCAAGCAATTCATCCCGCATGCTTGCTCCACCGCGGTGACGCCGCATGCGGCAACCGGGCCATGCTCTCCGAACGCAGCGGAGATTTCCGACAAGATTGGAGAATTCACCTGGTCGTCAACCAACCCCGCCGTGGTCTTTGTTGACGCCAACGGGTTGGCCACCGCGGCGGCGCCCGGCCTGGCGGGAATCGTCGCCAGCGTGGGGACCACCTCCTCCCCGGCCACCAACTTCAAGACCTGCATGCCGACGCAGATCGTCCTGCACGTCAACGGCGACGTCGGCACCCCGACCGAACAGGCCACCATGGCCATCACGGAAACCAGGCTTATCCAGGCGGACATGGTGGACGAAAATGGCGTGGTCACACTGGGCGCGCCCATGCCCATTTTCAGCAACAACCAGGAAGTCGTTTTGGTGACCGGGCCCAGTTCCGGCGCCACCATTACCGCGGAGTCTCCGGGCGGGGCGGGCCTGCTGGCCGCGTGCGTTCCGCCGTTGTGCGGCGCCGGCATCAACCAGCCGGTCTATAGCAACCTGTTTAGCGTGTTTGTCACCGGCGCCGGTCCGGCAACCGCAGTGTACGTGGGCAGCAGTTCGTCCACTGCGCTCATCCCGTTTGACACCAGCAAGAACCCGCTCGTTGCTGGTTCAACCGTCACTCTTCCTGGCGGTTTGTTCTCCATGGTGTTTACCCAGAATGGCGCCACAGCTTATTTGGGCACCACTCAAGGCTTGGTCAAATTGGACACCACCACCAACGGGGTGACCACCGTTACCACCAATGCGACGGGCTCAATCCTGGCAATTTCCCCCGACGGAAACCGGCTGATCATGTCCAATGCGGCGTTTGAACCGGACCCCACGCACCACCGGCTATTCATCTTTGACGCTACCGCCAACACCGTGAGCACATTCATTCTGCCCGGCGCCAACGCGGCTGCTTTCACCAGTGACGGCGCCAAGGCGTACATCACGGCGGGAAGCAACCCCCAGAATGTTTACGTGTTTTCTCCCTTCTTGACTCTGCAGAAATTGTCCGTAGGCGGCAACGCATTCAGCTCCGCCGCCACCGCCTCCGGACCGTTCGCGTTCATCGCCGACTCTTTGGGATTGAAGGTGGTCAATGCGTGCGACAACTCGCTGCAGGCGGTCAACGCGCCTTCCACCTCCACGCCGCAGTTGGTAGGAGCATTCCAGGACAACGACACTTTCGTCACGGTGAACACGACCGGGCTTGACGTTGATTCCCTCACCATCGGTCTCCCGGCCAGCGGCTTCTGCCCGCCCACAGTCGCACACAGCAATCAATTCCTGGACTTCGGGCTGGGAGCGTTTACCGCGCGCAAGCTGCTGGTATCCACCAGCATCTTCAATCCGATCGTGGTGCTGCCGGTGGGCGTGAACAAAGTCATATCCACCGTCGTCAACCGCAGCGCGCCCACGGCGATCCCCTTTGTTGGCGGAGGCACGGAAGCTCTGGGCGGAGGCATCACCCTGGACGGCGCCACGCTCTGGGTTGGGGTGGCCGGCACCAACGACCTGCATCGCATCAACCTGCTCACCCATACTGACGAGGTACAAGTGGCGCTCACCGCTCTCAAGAAAGTAGACGGCTCACAGGCGCCGCCCGAGGTTGTTGCGGTAAAGCCCAAGTAGTCATTTGCGGCCGGCGGCCGCACAACACAGTGCTGAATTTCTACCGGGGCCGTCTGGCTCCCTCACCCACCGGGTATCTGCATCTGGGCCACGCCCGCACCTTCTGGGTGGCGTGGCAGCGGGCCCGTGCCACCGCGGGCAACGTCATTTTCCGCAATGAGGACCTGGACCAGCAACGCTGCCGCCCGGAATTTGTTCAAGCTATGTATGAGGACTTGCGCTGGCTGGGCCTGGATTGGGACGAAGGCCCGGACCTCGGCGGAATGTACGGCCCGTATTCGCAAAGCCAGCGCCGCAATTTTTATCTCGACGCCTGGCGCACTCTGCGCGACGGCGGATTCATCTATCCCTGCACCTGCTCGCGCAAAGATCTGGAGCACGCGCTTTCCGCGCCGCATGAACCATTGCATGCAGCCGAGACAACCAGCGCCGGGCCGCCGGACCCGGACGATGAAGTTCCTTATCCCGGGACCTGCCGCGACAAATTGAGCACAGCCCGGCAACATGAATCGCCGGCCGGCGTGAGCTGGCGCTTCATGGTCCCCGACGGCCAGCCGGTTTCTTTCACTGACGGATATTTCGGCGCGCGGAAGTTCGTCGCCGGGCGCGACTTCACCGATATCCTGCTGTGGCGTCGCGATGACATTCCCGCTTATCAGCTCGCCGTGGTGGTGGACGATGAATTGATGCGCATCACGGAAGTTGTCCGAGGGGCTGACCTGCTGCGCTCCACGGCGCGGCAGCTTCTGCTGATTCAAGCCCTCCAGTACTCAACGCCCAAGTATTTTCATTGCCCGCTGCTGCGCGACGAAAAGAACGTCCGCTTGGCCAAGCGCCATGACGCCCTGAGTCTGCGAAAGATGAGAGAGCAAGGGGTGAAGGCGGAAGACCTGCGAGCGCGGTTTGCGGAAGAGGTCGAGTGGGCTAGAGGGCTGGGCCAACCTTGACGGCAGATTCCTCAACAACTGAGTCAGCCATGAGGACTGGACCAAGATTGAAACTGTTCACCGCCAACGGGACGAATCCCACAGCGGGGCGAAGACACGGAGTGGACGCCAGCACTTGCGGGAACGACGCGTCAAGCAACTCGCAGGACAGCGCGACAGGCTGCGCGGCAGGCTGGTCCACGTTGGCGCGCCGAAATTGGTTCAAGATGGGGAGCTGAAACTCAAGGACCTTCCCGCGTTCTTCCGGACAAACCCACCTGGGCTGGGGCCAACGAACGTTGGCTGGAATGAAGTACTCAATTAGCTTTCCCATTGCTTACCGCCATTCAAGGCTCCGACACACCATGGCCGGCGCCTTCATCTCCTGACCTTACATCACAGGCCAACGTGATGTCTGAGCAATAGAGACCGCACCGGTGGATCGCCCCAGCATGCGAAGCGCGCGCCGGTTGAGAAAGCGCAAGCTGGGGCCCGGGTGGCGGGATTAAGCCACCCCTAACACTTTAAGATTCATCCGCCAATCGCCTTCATGCTATAGTGTCGCCCGCGCAGACCACTGGTTCTCGTAAGGTCGCCACAAGGAGGGTCCCCCGATGCGCCACCAAAGTTCTTGTGTACACCTGCAAATTTCCCGTTTCTTCAAGCCTGTTGTCCTGGGTGTTTTGGTTTTTGTCATGGCATGTGTGACGGCCCTGGCCCAGGTGGACTATGCCACCGCCACGCTTCGCGGTAGCGTCACTGATCCCCAAGGCGCGGTGGTGCCCGGCGCAAGCGTGGTGGCAACCAACACGGCCACCGGGCTAAAGAAGACAGCCAAAACCGACGCCGACGGCCGCTATCAAATACTGGCGGTCCCACCGGGTACGTATGAGATCAGCTTTGAGGCTGCCCGCTTCAAGAGAGAAGTTGCCAAAGGCATTGTGCTGACGGTTGGCCAGAGCCTGGTCTTCAATGCTTCATTGAAACTGGGCGCCGTGAGCGAAACGGTCGAGGTTGCGGCAGTGGACGTTCCGCTTATCCAGACCGAGCAGACGCAGCAGGCCAACACCATTAACACGCTCCAGGTGGAAGACCTGCCCAATATCAACCGCAGTTTTACGTATGACGTTTTCACCTTGCCTGGCGTATCCAACTCAGAAGCTCCGCGCACGCAGAATCCCGGATTCACCGGGTTCCTGACCACGGGGTTTTCCATTGGCGGCAGCAACGGCCGCAACAACCTCTCCACCATTGACGGCGGTGAAAACGAGTACGGCACCGGCCAATACCGGATCACCAACCTTCCCGTGGATGCCATCCAGGAGTACCAGGTGAACCGCAACGGGTTTGCCGCCGAGTTCGGATTTACCGATGGCAGCGCCATCAACATCGTTACCAAGGGCGGAGGCAATCTGTGGCATGGAGACCTGTTCGGCTACTTCCGCGACCAGAACACGGAAGCGCAGAACTTCATCAATGGGATCTCCGGCTTCCCCAAAGCGTTCAGCCAGGGCGTATACACGGGCGGATCGCTGGGCGGATCGTTGATTAAGGACAAGTTGTTCTTCTTTAGCTCGTACGAATACCAAAGGACCGATACCCCGAACTTTGGCAACGCCAGCGTTCTTAGCCAGTCAACGGTGCTGGGCCTGGGTGCGCCCGGCCTGGGAGCAAATTGCGCGGCGCAGTTTGCCGGCAAGGCCCCGGACCAACTCTGCTACATCAATGCTCTCAAGGCTTCCGGTAACCCGTTTCTGGTGGGCTTCGCCAACGGAGTCACCCCGGGCTTGAGCCCGCTGAACAACCCGGCGTTGAACACTATCCTGGGCCGGGACAACGGAATCTTCAACAGCCCGGACAGGCTGCACAACGCTATTGTCCGCGCGGATTACCAGCCGAACGAAAAGGACTCGATCAATCTGCGCGCCATCTACGTCCACAACGATTTCACCTCGCCGCAGGACGGAATCACCAACGCCACGCCAGACAGTTACGCCCTGCACGTAAGGGACTTCAGCATTCTCACGTCTTGGTCGCGAACCATTCGGCCCAACCTGCTCAACCAGCTCCTGGTCCAGGTGGTGCCGCGCAACCGCTCAGAAGCCGTTCCCTTCGCCAACAACGGCATCAATCTTGGAATCGGCAGCTTGGGCGCTCCCGGACCGGGCGGCACTTCCACCTTTGGCGGCCCTGCGCTGTTACCCTATCTGGCCCATCAGCAACGTTTTCAATTTGAAGACAACATTACCTGGATCCGCGGGGCGCATTCTTTCAAGTTTGGCGCCTCTTACCGTCCGGCCAACTACTACGTGGAAAACCATCTCTGGTTCAATCCTGAGTTCGATTTCAGGGACGGAGCCATTCCGCTGATCGCATTGGCGCCGGCGGCGGTGCAGGCGCAACTAGTTGGCTTTAACCTGACCAACGGATTGGCTGCCACCGGTCCGCTGAGCACCAACCTGAGCGGACCTCAGTCCTTCGCGTTTGGCTTGCCCGCGGACGTGATCGCCGGATTCAACAATCCCGTGTGGAAGGGCTGGGGACACTACTTCGGCAGCTTCGTGCAGGACACATGGAAGCTGTCTTCTCGCTTGACCATGAACGCCGGCGTCCGGCTCGACGTGGATGGCGAACCTTCCCCGCTGGACACCAGCTTCTACGTTTCGCCGCGCGTGGGCTTTGCCTGGGACGCGACCGGCGACCAGAAGACCGTGGTCCGCGCCGGAGGCGGAATTTACGTAGCGCCTATTGACGTTCTGATTCCCTCCTACGGCTCGCTGCTGGATGGAACGGGTAAGTACATCAATGAGGTATTCCTCACGCTGAGCCCCACGGATCCAAGAGTGGCCCAATTGTGGGGACTGGGACTGGCCAAAGGCGAACTGCCCTTTGGACATCTGACTGCCGCAGACTTCGCCGCGGTAGGCATTGATACCACCACGCCCGGGGCGTCTGTGGGTTATAGCGTGGCTCCCAATTACAAGAACCCGTACAGCGTCCAGACCAGCCTGAGCATTGACCGCCAGTTGGTGAAGAACCTGTCACTGGAACTGGGCTACATCATGTATCACGCTGTCCATCTGCAAATGCCGGTGGAGACGGCCTACAAAGAGATTCCGGTGGGTTCTGCGGCATGCGCCGGCGCAGCCAATCCGGTTACCTGCAAAGACCTGACGGGCGGACCGCTTTATACTTTCGCGACGGGCCAGGTCCAGCACACCACCTACGCTTCCAACGGCAGCTCCATCTATCACGGGTTGACGGCTTCGCTCACCAAGCGCATGAGCCACGGGCTGCAATTCCAGGCCAACTATACCTGGAGCAAGACCCTGGACAACACCATTGACTTTGCCAGCTTCCAGAACTGGTTCCGGCCCAGCCGGCTGGACCTGTTCCGCTCGGTATCAGCCTTTGATATTCCGCACATCTTCACCGCCAACGCGGTGTACAAAACGCCGTTTAAAAGCGGACAGGGCGCGCTGGCCACGATCCTTTCCGACATCACGCTCTCGCCTATCCTGACCATGCGCAGCGGTCTGCCTTTCTCGGTGCGGACGCCCAGCCTGGCCACCTTGCCCCTGAACCTGGGCGGCAACGGCATTGTCCCCGATTCCAACTATGCCATGCCGTTTGGTTCCTCGCGCAACAACAACCGCGGCGCCGGCTACTACACCCTGGACATGAGTTTCCAGAAAGCCGTGTACATTCAGCGCGACCGCGGCGTGCGGCTCCACCTGATTGTGCAAGGGACCAACCTGCTCAACCACGTCAACTTCAACAAGGTGAATGACGTGTTTGACGTCAACGGTTTCTCGCCGACGGTCAAGCTGGTGAACGGACAGACGGTGAACCTGATCAACGGTCCGTTTACAAGTCTGAAGGGCATCAAGCCGACCAGCGCCAGCCAACTCAGCCAGCCACTGGTGTTCTCGCAGGCTGATTCGCCAAGACAGATTCAGTTCGGCCTGAAGCTGGCTTTCTAAGCGAGCGTTCGGTGCGGCCATCCTGGGAAAGGGATGGCCGCGCCTTACCTACCCCTCCCCTCTTCATCCCAAGGTTGAAAGGACTTACGCGACGGATCCCAATTTGGCGTGGGTTTTGAGGTGAACCCCTCGGGTGAGACAGTTTAGGAG
>JBGPLR010000084.1:0-9528 GCA_041486545.1 Terriglobia bacterium | reverse complement strand
GCCAATCAGCTTCAAGCCCGTGGAGTTCTCGGTGAAGACGGGCCTCGGCAACTTGTCGTTCGGCAGCCGCCCGACTTTAGCCGATGGCAAAGCCCAACTGATCATCAAGGACCGCCGCTACGGGTCCTATCCCGTGCAGGTGGCCTTCCGCGGCGATGAGGAATACGCTCCTGCAAACTTCAACATCACCGTTGATTTCGGCGCACGACCATCGCCTTCGCTGCCGCAAACCGGCGTGTTGATCACTCCTTTTGCTACCCCGTCCATCACGGTTCCTTTTCTGGCGTTCTACGGCACGATGTGGGCAGCATTTATCTACACTTTTGGATACTTGATCCTATGGAAAATGCGCAGGGCTCCCGAGGACACAGAACTAGCACCGATCAGGACACCATCAGCCGCATCATCGACCGCGTCATCAAGCGCGTCATCAACCGCGTCATCAACCGCGTCATCAACCGCAACCCAGGCGCTCAATGTTCACCAAGCTTTGCAGTCCAATTTCCAAAGCAAGCGAGGCCACACATCATGAACCGGATGATCTATGTTGTTTTGGTAGTCGCCGCGACCCTGGCAGTGGCCGGGTTCCGGCTTTCCGCTTCAGGGCAAAACATGCAAGCCAACGGAGGGCAGGGGAGCGCGCAGCAACCGGCAAAGATGCTGATGGCGGACGCAAAACCCCGTGAGATCCCCGCTACTTCCGTGCAGGGGCCAAGCTGGCTGAAACATCTTGGGCTCACAGTCTCACAAACTCAGATGGGGCAGGTGGGGGCAGGGGGGGCCGTTCCCGCCACCGACCAGAAGCCGGGACTTACAACGGGAACTCCTGCAGGGCCGGACAACTTGAAACCGATTGTCCAGCGATTGCTTGCGACGTTCCGCGCCCGCCCGGAACAGTCGGCAGAAATCCTGAATCAAAAATTCGCGGTGACGGGAGCTGATCTTTACCGCTGGAATTGCCAGGGATGCCACGGACCCGATGGAAAAGGGTCAACGCCGGAAATCAACTCGGTGCTGGGCCCCGTCCAGGGAACGTCCGCGGTATTGACGCGAACTCGCCTGACAGCGAGAGGAATCGATGTGGATGACGACATGATCAACCAGGTGACCGAAATGGCAGACACCTCCCTGCGCGACCGGCTTCAACATGGTGGAAAGAGCATGCCGTCCTTTGAGTACCTGCGCGCAGATGAAGTGGACGCTTTGCTGGGTCATCTGGAGAAGCTGGCTGGGGTGCCACCCACAAAACGTGATGGTCTTCTTGTTCCCGAATCCGCCGCCCGGGTGGGCGAGCACATCGAGAGGGGGACCTGTCACATCTGTCACGACGCCACGGGTCCAGGGGCTGGACACGCGAGCATGCAGCAGGGGACCATTCCGTCACTCGCCAGCATCCCCAGGGGGCACTCTCTCAGCGGCGTTGTTCACCAGGTGCAATATGGCTCCTGCGACGTGATGAAAAAAACAGGCGGAGATGTGATGCCCGCCTACCCGTATTTCACTGAGGAAGAGATCGCGGCAATCTACTTTGCCGAATATGCCGCTCGGCGATAGAGGCCGTTGAGGATTTGCAGCCAGTAATCTTGAAGAGAGGAAAAATGAAACTCAAATATTCACTCCAGATCATTGCTTTGGCCCTTGTCGCGTCTCAGTTGTGCATGGCCGGCTCAATCAAAGGCAAAGTGTCTCCGGGCAAGTCAGTGGTGTACTTGGAAAGCACTGCACCACAGCCTGCAGAAAAGACCGTTACCATGGACCAACGCGGATTGCTCTTCCAGCCGCACGTGCTGGTGGTCCAAGTGGGAACCACGGTCGAGTTCCTGAACAGTGACAAAGTACAACACAACGTATTCTGGCCGTCCATCTCCGGGGACAAGAAGAAGACCCACAACCTGGGCACTTGGCCGGAGGGACAGAAACGGTCCTTCAAGTTTATGGATCCCGGTATCGTCCCCTTGCTTTGCAGCGCGCACCCTGAAATGTCGGCTTTCGTGATTGTGTCTCCGACTCCTTACTTCGCTGAGACCGACGCAGCCGGCGACTTCACTCTCTCCAACGTCCCCGACGGTCCATACACAATTACCGCTTGGCACGAGGGCAAAAAGGTCCAATCCAAGAAAGTCACCGTTAGCGGCGATAGTGCCGTTGACTTTACTCTGCAATAAGCGAGGACCCGGAATACGAGTACCGACTATCCTGATCGACAGGAAACAATAAAAATCCATTTCTAGCGGGATGGAAGGTGGATCGGCAAGCTCTTTGATTTTATGGCGCGCCCTGAGAGATTCGAACTCCCGGCCTTCTGATTCGTAGTCAGACGCTCTATCCAGCTGAGCTAAGGGCGCGCTTGGGTGTGGCGGGACTTCATTGATTTTATAACATGCTGGTGTTTTGCGCACCAAGCCGGGCCTGCGCTCTGGCGGTTCCCGGTATTTAGCCGTTTCTCCTCTGCTATGCTGGTGCCGGACATACCAGGAGGCGTCAAGTGCCCAAGACAAGTCAAAGAATCGCTATGGCAGCGGCATTGGCGGCAATGATGCTGTGGCTAGCGGGTTGCCGCATGCACACCAGCATCGCCGACATCACCAGTGATCCCGCCAAATTTGCGGGGAAGGACATCACCGTGGCCGGCACCGCGTCCGATTCGTTTGGCGCCATGGGCAACGGAATTTTTAGAGTCGACGACGGAACCGGGAGCATCTGGGTATTGAGCCAGAACTTTGGTGTCCCCGGCAACGGCGCCAAAGTGACGGTCACCGGGCGGGTGGAGCAGGGATTCAGTCTGGGCGGAAAGAGTTATGGAATCATTCTCAGGCAGACTGAAGACCGGCACTAACGATCCGTTAAAACCCGACCATGAAAGGCCTGGCGCGATGAAAGACTGGTCGCGAAACGCTGGATAAAAAGTCCTGAACTGTCGTTTGACAGCAACGAATGTCGCTCAGTAAGATTTCATTTCACTCATGAAGACGACTTACCAGAACTCGATGATGCTGATTTGTTGTTGTTGCGACGCGTCCATCTTGCGTTCTGGCGAGTATGTTTCCTGGGTAGCGATCATCTAGATCTCTAGAGTTTTACTAATACCAGCACCCACTCACCAGAAGGTGAGTGGGTTTTTCATTTTGGGCGGGTCTTTTCTGTGTTGAGCGCGATGACCTGCGGGAGAAAGAAGACTCGAGGCAACAAGGAGGATGTCCTGTGAGCGAAACAAAGAACCAAGTGGGAACCGAGAAGCAGAACGAAGTAAAGCCTGTGCCGCGGCGGCTGTCTTTGGATAGTTGGGCGGCGATCCTCGGCCTGGTCCTGGCAGCGCTGGTCCGTTTTGGCCTGCTCAAACATGTCACGTGGTAGAGAAAGCAGGAGGGTTATCCAATGGCAAGTTCGTCCGTTCTAAGCCGGGTAGAGCCGTTGCAGCTGCCCAAAAGGCTTTTTGCCCTGGTTCCGGGCGTGGCGTTGCTGGTGATTGTGGGCCTGGCCGGCAAGGTGCTGGAAAAGTCGATCAACACTTACACCAAGGCGCATCACATGGTGGTGCCTAACATTGAGTACGTGCTGTGGGCAATCCTGATCGGGCTGTTGATATCCAATACCGTTGGCGTGGCTGAAGTCTTCAAGCCGGGAGTGGCTACTTACGAATTCTGGCTGAAGAGCGGCATTGTGCTGCTGGGCGCGCGATTTCTCCTGGCCGACGTGCTCAAACTGGGCGCGGTGAGCCTGGTGCTGGTGCTCATTGAACTGGCGTTGTCCATCGCGTTCATGACATTTCTGGGGCGCGTTTTCAAGCTCAGTCCTAAGTTGACCAGCCTGCTGGCGGTGGGATCTTCGATCTGCGGCGTGTCGGCGATCATCGCCACCAAGGGCGCGATTGACGCTGACGATGAAGATGCGTCCTTCGCCATTGCCGCGATTCTGGCGCTGGGTGCTCTGGCACTGTTTACCTTTCCTCCTATCGGCCACGCGCTGCACATGAGTGACCGGCTTTACGGCTTGTGGGCCGGCACCGGCGTGGACAACACAGCGGAAGCCGTCGCCGCCGGCGCGCTGTATTCGGACGCCGCGTCCAAGATCGCGGTGCTGGCCAAGACCACTCGCAATGCAATGATCGGTTTTGTGGTGCTGGGCTACGCGATCTATTGGGCGGTACGCGACCGCCGGCAGATCGTCGGGAGCAAGGCGGCTTTTCTGTGGCAGAAGTTCCCGAAGTTTGTCCTCGGCTTCCTGGCGATATCCACGCTGGCGAGTTTGAAAGTGTTCAGCCCCGACCAGATCTCAAGTTTGGCCAACCTTTCAAAGTGGGCCTTCCTGCTGACGTTTGCCGGCGTGGGCCTGCGCATCAGTTTTCGCGAGATGAAGAAGCAGGGCCTGCGCCCGTTCATCGTGGGCGCGCTGGGCGAAGTGGTGATCGCGGCCATCACTCTGGGGCTGGTGCTGGCGGCCAGCAAACTGGTGCACATCTGAGAGCGGAGATTTTCTGGGCGCAAGCTCGGTCAGGATGCATTACGGCTGATGCCGAGGGCGACGTGCTGATTCGGCTGCGGCGACATGTTACATTTGACAACGCATGAATCCCGAGCTGCGTAAGCGACTGCAGATCATTTTGCTTGTGGGCGTGGTCCTGGCGGTGGTGCGCGTTGGTTATATGTTCTACGAACGCCGGCAGGTAAACGAGCCGCCGCCGAAGGTCCGCGAAACGTATTCCAGCAACTTGGATGACTACGTTTACCTGCCCAGGGTCGTCGCCTTTGATTTGAAATCGGCCGGGAAAGAGATGTCCGGCAAGACCGTGTGGGTGCGCAAGGGGTACGCGCTTGCGTACTATCGCTACAATGCGGCGAGCCATCAGGCGGAGCTGGGCCGCAAGTCCGGCGTGCTACCGCCGCTGGAAAAACTCCAGATCAAAGACGTTGTGCTGCAGCGCGCTCCGGCAAATGTGTCCCCGGGTCAAGTAGTGATTGTGCAGAAGCTGGTGCTGGCCGTGGTTGAACGGCAGAACGATCCAGGCTTGCACGCCGTGGCCGTGGGCGTGAACGTGGGCGACGATTTCAAATTCACGGCTAATGAGAGCCTCTTCTTCGCCGACCCGCATGAACTCTACAAGCACTGGCCAGCCGACGTGTGGACGGCCGTTGACAGCCATCAGGCCAAGGAAGGCATGAATGAGCTGCAAGTGGAGTTTGCCCTGGGGACCAGCGGGATCATCGGCAGCGGAGAATACGGGGACCGCACGCTGGAATACGCTAACGGCGGCCATCCGGTGACGGTCACCTTTGTAAAGAACAAAGCCGTGTCCGTGGTCCAGGGCAAGGCGCCGTAGGGGCGATGAAAGCCGGTGGAAAACAGTTCTATGGCGCCGATTTGGCGGCGCTGCACGCTGAGCACTTCTCTGGTTTTGTGGAAAGCGCGGCTGCCGGCGTGATCGCCATGTTGCGCTCGGCGGGAGTCACGCGAGGGCGGGTGCTCGACGTGGGTTGCGGCGCAGGGCAGCTATCTTCCCGGCTGCGGCGGTCCGACTACGAGCCGATTGGCCTGGATGTCTCTGCGGCGATGGTTCGATTGGCGCGGCAACGTGTTCCCAAAGCCAGATTCATGCGGGGATCGGTGGTCTCAGCCAGGTTGCCGCGATGCGCGGCGGCCGTGGCGGTGGGCGAGGTGTTCAACTATCTGAGTTCTGAAAGACAAGTTTTGCGGGCACTGCAAAACGTGTACGGCGCTCTGCGACCGGAGGCGTCTTGATCTTTGACGTCAAAGAGCCATTGCCGGGCAAAGGCAGGAAGCAACGCATCGGCGCGCGATGGGGAGAAGATTGGGCCGTTGTGGTGACAGTGGAAGAAGACCCTAGGAAGAAGAAGTTGACCAGAAGGATTGTTACGTTCCGGAAAGAAGGGAAGGGGTATCGAAGGGAGGATGAGACGCACACTCAAATCCTGATGAATCCGTCAGAGGTGTTGGGCTTGCTGCGCGCAGCAGGATTTCGTGCGCGCGTGATGAAAAGTTACGGAGCGTTCAAGGTCTCAGCAGACAGAAAAGTGATGTTGGCAACTAAAGAATAATCTCCTGCTCCACCCTTTTGCAGAAGGCGCTCTAGTCCCCCGCTGAACTCTTGCGGCCTTTCTTTGTGTGGCTGGGCGGCTCGTCCACTGACTCAACTTCGGCGCCGGTGGAAGCTTCACGCACCGAACGCGGAGGCTTGCGGCCTTCAGCGATGCTCATCTTCAGCGCTTCCAGAATGTCAATGACCGGAGCTTTGTGGACGGGCGCAGCGGTCTCCACGATCTCCTTGCCTTCCACCTTGGCCTTGATCATGGACATCAGGTTCTCGCGATAATTGTCTTTGTATTTGTCCGGCTCGAAGGGCGCCATCAGGGAATCAATGAGCATTTTAGCCAGGTTGAGTTCTTTGTCCTGGACCATGCTGGTGTCTGTGCGGAACTCTTCCACCTGGCGGATTTCGTCAGGATAGTACATGGTGTGCAGCAGGATGCCCTTTTGTCCGGGACGAAGAATCACGATGTGCTCGCGGTTGTGCATGGCAATCTTGGCCACGCCCACGCAGCCGCCGCGGCGCATGGCTTCAAACAGCAGGGCGTAGGGTTTTTCGCCGGCGTCGTCGGGCGCCATGTAGTACGAGCTTTCGTAATAGACGGTGTCCACTTCGGCGGCCTTCACAAACTCCAGCACTTCCATGGTCTTGGCGGTTTTCGGCGCGACCTTCTTGATCTCTTCATCGTCAATCACCACGTATTTGTCTTTCTCGTATTCGTAGCCTTTGACGATTTCACTGCGCTGGATGGGCTTGTCCTCTGCCTGGCAGTAGAGGACCTGTTTCACGCGCGAGTTGTCGGCCTTGTGCAGCTGGTTGAAGCTGACCGATTCGCTGCGCGCTGCGCTGTACAATTTGACGGGAAGCGACAGCAAACCAAAAGTAAGGTGGCCTTTCCATACGGTACTAGCCATTGCGTTGTCTCCAAAAACCGGGCGAGACTAAATTTTTAGCACAATAATTAGTGCATTACAATCTCCGGAATAACCCATGTCACTAGAAGAATACCGGCGCAAAAGGACCTTTGAGAAGACGCCGGAGCCCGCCGGCAAGGAAAAGACAGCGGAAGGTAACCGCTTTTTTATCCAGCGACATAGCGCGCGACGTCTCCACTACGACTTGAGGTTGGAAATGAACGGCGTTCTGCGCTCATGGGCCTTGCCCCATGGACCAACGCTCGACCCGGCAATCAAGCGGCTGGCCGTGCTGGTGGAAGACCATCCCATGGAATACGGAAATTTTGAAGGGACCATTCCCGCTGGCAATTACGGCGCAGGCGGAGTGATCTTGTGGGACCGCGGCACGTATGAGTGGGCGGGAGAGAAGTCGCCGGAGGATCAGTGGAAGGCGGGGGACCTCAAGATCAAATTTCACGGCCAGAAAATTGTCGGCGAGTTCGCGCTGGTCAGGACGAAGCGGGTTCAAGGCAAGAAGGAAGACTGGTTGCTGATCAAGAAGAAGGACTTCGCTGTCCGGCCGGGCTGGGACCCGGAGAGCGACATCCCCAGCGTCTTGCAGGCGCCCGCGGATCCTTCGTCCATGGAAGGCGCGGTGAAGGCGGCGATGCCAACTTCGCTGGAGCCCATGCTGGCCACGCTCACGGACCAGAAGGCGATGCCATCGGGGAGTCACTGGCTGTTTGAGGTTAAGTGGGACGGATATCGCGCACTGTGCTTCATCGCCGACAAAAAGATCCGTATGCTGTCGCGCCGCGGCAATGCCATGGAAAAGCAATTCTCTGAAGTCGCCAAGGCGTTGCTGGAGTGTGTGAACGCCGATACAGCGCTGATTGACGGGGAAGTAGTCGCGCTGGACGAAAACGGCGTACCCAGCTTCCAGCTTCTCCAGAACCGGACGGGATTCCACAAGTCGGCAGCCGTCAAAGATGCCGCGAGCGCGCTGAGCTTCTATGCTTTCGACCTGCTCTACCTGAACGGTTACGATCTGCGCAACGTAGCGCTGATTGACCGGCGGCAGCTTCTCAACTCCATTCTGCTGCCCAGCGAAACGGTGCGTTATTCAGACCACTTTGCCGGCAAGGGACAAGAGTTGCTGGAAGCCATAACCGCAAAAGGCATGGAAGGCATCCTGGCCAAACATGCGCAGAGCAAGTATGAATCGCGCCGAACCGGACAGTGGCTGAAGATCAAGATCGCCATGCAGCAGGACTTTGTGGTCTGCGGATTCATCCTGGGTGAGCGCGAACCTTTCGGCTCGCTGGTGCTGGGATATTACAAAGACAAGAAGCTGGTCTATGCCGGAAACGTCGGCTCGGGGTTCACGCAGGCGTCGCTGAAATCAACATATGAGACGATGCAGCCGCTGATTACGACCAAGGCCGTGCTGAGCGACGTCCCGAAAGAGATCGGCAAGGTTACGTGGGTCAGGCCCGAATTGGTGTGCGTGGTTAAATTCAACTCCTGGACGGCCGACGTGCGCTTGCGCGCGCCGGTGTTTCAAGGCATGCGCGCCGACGGCGAACCCAAAGACGTGGTTCGTGAAACCGCCGAGCAACCGGCTGCGATTACGGCGCCTTCGGAGGAGACTGCGGCATTGGTCCGCAAAGAACCGTTGCTGCCTGCGGGCGAGACGGAAGCGGTCCTGACCATCGGCGGGCGCCAGCTCAAGTTCACCAACTTGAAGAAAGTTTTCTATCCGGCCGATAACTACACCAAGGGTGACGTCATCAACTTTTACGCCGCAGTCGCAGACTTGCTGTTGCCGCATCTGGCGGGGCGTCCGCTGTCGTTGAAGCGCTATCCGGATGGAATCGAGAAAGAGTTTTTCTTTCAAAAAGCTGCGGCGGCGAGCTTTCCGGACTGGCTGCACACGGAAGATATCGCCACTAGCGAGGATGCCACTACGCGCTTCGTGGTTTGCGACGACAAAGCGTCACTGCTGTATCTGGCCAATCTGGGCTGCATTGATCAGAACCCGTGGATGAGCCGCGTGGGGTCGCTGGACGAACCGGACTTCATCCTGATTGATCTTGATCCTTACCACTGCGGCTATGACCAGATCGTGGAAGCGGCGCGGCTGGTCAAGCAGAAACTGGACGTGATCGGCTTGCAGGGCTATCCCAAGACCACAGGTGGCGACGGCATGCACGTGTACGTCCCGGTGACCAGCGGGTACACCTACGAACACACTCGCAACTTTGCGCAGATACTGTCGCACCTGGTGGTTGCCGAGCGGCCTGATCTGTTCACCACGCCGCGCAACGTGGCCGCCCGGCAAAAAGGCAAAGTGTATTTCGACTGGATACAGAACGCCGAGGGCAAGACCATTTCCGCGCCGTACGTGCTGCGTGCGTATCCGGGCGCGCCGGTGGCCACGCCGCTGGCCTGGGACGAAGTGCGCCCGGGTTTAAAGCCGCAGCAGTTTCACATCGGCAACGTGCTGCGGCGATTTGAGCGCGTCGGCGACTTGTTTGCCGGCGTCCTGAAGAAGCCGCAGGAGATGGAGAAAGCGCTGGAGAAGATCAG
>JBGPLR010000083.1:0-9687 GCA_041486545.1 Terriglobia bacterium | reverse complement strand
GAGCGGGTGGCGTAGGCCACCAGAGCCGGCAATCCGAAGAAGATCGCCGAGAACATGAGATCAGATGCCAGTCCCGGCCGGAAGAACGGCAGGCCGGCGGTGTAGCACGCGGCCAGTCCAGCCAGGGTCTTAGGATAGCCAACATAGCCGGCGGCCCAGACCGCGAAGTTGGTGATCAGAAAAAATGAGACCGAACTGCCGAGGGCGGCGCCCCCGACATAGAGGGGCTTCACCCGGTTGTGCAGCAGAACTCCAAGGAAGCACGCGCCAACGTACCAGGCCCAGACCACCGTTTGGTCCCATGTGAACGGCAGGTGATAAACCCTGAAGTTCAGATACAAATCCGAGGCCATCAAGAGAGCCACCGGCCCAAAAAACTGTTTGCGCGGCATGCGCGATCCGAAGAACAAAAGCGCTGCTCCCACGGGAGTGAATCCATGGGTGGCAAAGGTCCCGGTACCAGCCAGGACGCGCACGGCAACCGCAATAACCACAAACAGGTAAGCGAGCATTGAATGCACCTCAGCAGCAAGTATTCTGAGGGCTCGGGCTGTCCAGCGTCAAGCACTGCAAAATCAAGGACGGCTTCCTGCGGGCCCTTTGTCGCGCACGATGGACGGCCCAGTGACATGTCCAGGACGTTGAGGTGCGGATCCAGAGTCAGGTAGCCGGCCAGGGGAGGCGCTTGCCCGCGAACCACGTCCGGCGATGTGAAGCGCAGATCAACAAATTGAGCTTGATAGCCAGCGTCAGCGGGGAGGCGCTCGGTGGTGACGACGGGGTACTGCGCCCAGTCGAGAAAGACGCGGCCCAGCCGGGATTTTTTTGCGGCCAGCGTCACCGGCGTTTCCTCCGGCTTGTAATACACCACCATGGAGCCTTGCGAATCAATTTCTCCGGACAGCGAGTTGACCGGCAGCACGCCGAAAAAGTTCTGGGTCTCAACCACGCCATTCCAGGCAAACGGATTCAAGTTCATGCGCGGGGCGAAGGCGGAGACACGCAGCGCGTCATCGCCGCGATAATTCACCGACTGCAGCGCGGTGAGCGCGCGGCGATGGCCCAGGTCGCGCGCGAAGATCACGGCGATCAGACAGACCAGGGCAAAGATGGCGCCGCCCCGTCCGCGAAAAGGCTGCTTCTTGGCGCCCACTTCATCGGTAATCAGGCCCAGCATGCCGGGTACGGCGAGCCCTAGAAACAGGGCGGCCAGCATGACCGGATCAATGAGGGAAACGATGTCCCAGGAAAACCACTTGGGGTTGAATGGCGCGAACGGCCGCACGCCGTAGCTGTTGGTGAAGTCCTGCAGGATATGCAGCAGCACCGCCAGCAGCGCATAGGAGTAGAGCAGTTTCCACTTGACCGGGACCTTGGTTCCGCCTCCGCGAAGCCGCAGCAGGCGATAGATGCCATAAGCGATGGCCAGCGCAAGCCCGGCGACGAAGGGCGCGCCCAGCAGCGTGTGAGTAAAGCCGCGGTGATGCTGGAAATAAGAAACCGAGCCGCCGAAGACGCTGAGGATGTCCACGTCCGGAGCCTCCGCGGCCAGGACCAGCGTGAGCGTGGCCAACCCGGTTGTGCGATTCAGGCCGGCGCGGCTGAGACAGGCTCCGGTGAGAATGTGGGTGAGAGGGTCCAGTTGCTTCAGCCTCCGGGATGAACCGCCATTGTATTCAGAGCAGTCAGCAGTCAGCAATGAGCAGTCAGCACTCAGCAGTCAGCACTCAGCACTCAGCACTCAGCACTCAGCATTCAGCATTCAGCACTCAGCATTCAGCATTCAGCATTCAGCAAAGTCAAAAACCAAAACCTTTGAAACACGGAGGAACGGAGGAAACGGAGGTTTTGAAGGGGACTGTTCAGCTCTCGATTCGAAGGTTTTCAGATCACCCGATCCCGCGCGATCGCGGCGATCACCCTATCTTTCCCTCCGCTGCATCCATTCCTCCGCGTTTCAAGCATTGTGGCTGACTGCTGATTGCTGAATGCTGACTGCTTCTTCACGGCATTAGCAACCTGCAAGTCTTCTCTTCAATGCCGACTTCCACGGGAAGTCGTCCCAGCGATTCGCCGTCGGCTTCGCAGTGGATGTTATTTGCGGTGGGGCTGCTGCAACGGAACCAGCGGGAGTAAACCACGGTCACTTGCGGCACATTCCAGTTGCGTCCGCTGGCCACGCTGCAAAAATAATTGAGGAAGTGGCGGACTTGGTTGGTGCGGAAGAGCAAGAGTCGAAAATCGTCGCGGGTGATGGCCGATTCCAGCTTCACGAAGCGCAGCAAGCCGGGAAATCTTGTGACCCGGATGGCCATCACCAGGGAGACTTCGTCGCGCTGCGTCTGGCCGCTTTCGCCCTGCCATTCGACCTGGAACATGGGGAACTTGCCGTAGCCGGTCATGCGCGCCATCTCGATGAAGTACGCCATCCGGCCGAAGCGCTGCTTGGACTCCACCGCGGTGCGGTACATGAGTTCGGCATCGGCGCCGACGCCGGCGGCAACAATGAAGTTGCGGCGCGGCGGACCAGTCTTGCTCTGGGAGGTGATGAATCCGGGATGAATTTCACGCGGGGTGTAGCGGAGAAGAGCTTTGGCTGCGGCCACCGGGTTCGTGGGCAGACGGAGATCAGTGGCCAGCAGGTTGCCGCTGCCGAACGGGACCACGCCCAGCGCAGCCTGCGAACCGCTGAGCACCAGCCCGTTCATGGCTTCATTCACGGTGCCGTCACCGCCGCAGACAATGACGGTGTCAAAGCCGGCAGCGGCTGCGGTCTGCGCTTGCTGAGTCGCGCTGCCGGCGTGCGTGGTGGCGCAGGTTTCCAGCTCAACACCGGCAGAGCGAAGGACTTCAGCGACGCGGGCGACCTGCTGCGAGCGGGCTGCGCGCCGGGTTCCGGATGCCGGGTTGTAGAGGAGGAATACCTTCTTCATTCTTGTCGCTTGGAAAGTCTTGAAACACGGAGGAACGGAGGCAGCGGAGGATCTTGTACGCGATTCTATTCCCTCCGCATCCTCCTTTCCTCCGTGTTTCAGAGGTTTTGGGTTTTCGCTTCCTCGCCGATTCCCTAGCTGCAAACGCTCCAGGCTGCTGGCCAGTATCGCAAACAAGCTCTGCCGCCATGGGAAGCGCGCACACAATATAATCGTTCCGCATGGCTACCGCCGCCAAATCCAAAGGCAAAGACGTCGAAAAGCAAATTGAAAAGCTGCGTGCGGACATCCGCCGCCACGAGCACCTGTATTACGTCCTGGACGCGCCGGAGATCAGCGACGCGGACTTCGACTACCTGATGGTGCAACTCAAGCGCCTGGAAGCCGAGCATCCGGAGTTGGTCACGCCGGATTCGCCGACGCAGCGTGTCGGCGGCAAGCCGCGCGAGGGCTTTGTGAAAGCCGAGCACTCGCGGCCCATGCTGTCCCTGGACAACGCGTACAGCGAAGAAGAGCTGCGCGACTGGGACCGTCGCGTGCGCGAGCTGGCCGGCTCCGACAAGATTGAATACGTTTGCGAGTTCAAGATGGACGGCATGTCGCTGGCGCTGACCTATCGCGATGGCCGTATGCGCTCGGGCGTGACGCGCGGTGATGGCTCAATCGGCGAAGACGTGACCAGCAACGTTCGCACCATGCGCACGGTGCCGCTCACCATTGACGCGGCGGCGCTGAAGAAAGCGGGCATCCCGCCGGATTTTGAAGTGCGCGGTGAGATCATTATGCCGCTGGCGTCGTTTGAGCGTATGAACAAAGACCGCGAGGCGCAAGGGCTGGCCACCTTCGCTAACCCGCGCAACGCCGCAGCGGGGACCATCCGCGTGTTGGAGCCGAACGTGGTTGCCCAGCGCCGCTTGGACCTGTACGTGTACTTCCTGCTGGTGGACGGGAAATATTTTCCTGACCAGCATGCCGACGCGCTGAAAGCCATGCACGCCGCCGGGTTCAAGGTGAATCAGCACCATACGGTCGCGACGACCATTGAGCAGGTGCTGGCGTTCATCGCCAAAGCTGAGCAGATGCGGGAAAAGCTGCCGTACGAAATTGACGGCATCGTGATCAAAGTGAACTCCATGCGCACGCAAGAGCGTTTGGGCTTTACCGGGAAAGCGCCGCGCTGGGCCATCGCCTACAAGTACGCGGCGCGCAGCGGCGTCACTAAGATTGAAGACATCGTGGTTAACGTGGGACGCACGGGCAAGCTGACGCCGCTGGCGTTGCTCAAGCCGGTCTCGATTGGCGGCACCACGGTGAGCCGGTCCACGCTGCACAACATGGACGAGATTGAGCGCCTGGGCGTGAAGATTGGCGATTGGGTGATGGTGGAGCGCGGCGGGGACGTGATCCCCAAAGTTGTCGAGGTCGTCGACGACAAGCAGCATCCGCGCGGGACGAAGAAGTTCCACATGCCGGAGCGCTGTCCGGAATGCGGCGGGCACGTGGTGCGGGTGGAAGGCGAAGCCGACCATCGCTGTATCAATACCGCCTGTCCGGCGAAGCTGCGGGAGAGCATCCTGCATTTTGCCGCGCGATCGGTGATGAACATTGAAGGTATGGGCGAATCGCTGGTCAACCAGCTGTGCGATAGCAAGCTGGCGAAAGACATCGCCGATGTCTTTGATCTGACCAAGGAGAAGCTGCTCACGCTGGAGCGCGTGGGCGATAAGTCCGCCGAAAATCTGCTGGCGGAGATTGAGGCTTCGCGTAAGCTGCCGCTGGAGCGCGTGATTTACGGGCTGGGCATACGCTTTGTGGGCGAGCGCACCGCGGAGTTTCTCTCCGAGCATTTCGGTTCGATGGACGCGATCATGGATGCGTCGGTGGATGAATTGCAGGAAGTAGACGAAGTTGGTCCACGTATTGCCGAAAGTATTCATGAGTTTTTTGCCGAACCGCGCAACCGCGCGCTGGTGAAGCGACTCAAAGACCATGGCTTGACCTTGACCGGCAAGAAACGGGTCCGCGGCACCGCCCTCACCGGAAAAACTTTTGTGCTGACCGGCACGCTGGCCACCTACTCGCGCGACGCGGCGAAAAAAATGATTGAGGATGCCGGGGGAAAAGTTGTGGGATCGGTGAGTAAGAAGACGGACTACGTGGTCGCGGGCGACGATCCGGGATCCAAGCTGGACAAGGCGCGCGAACTGGGCGTGAAGGTGATTGGGGAGAAGGAGATGGTGGAGTTGGTTGGGAAATAAATTGCCGTTGAACACAAAAGCCCCACCACTGATGAACACGGATGACACTGATCTGAGAGAAGTCAAAGGCTCCGAGCGCAAAGCAGCCGCGAATACACGCGAATGAACACAAATTTGATAGTGGCCCGGTCGCGACGATGACTTCTGTTTTGGATCAGAAGTCGGCGTGCATGGTGAAGACTCACTGAAGCGGTATGGTCGGGGATAGATTCTCGGGATCCTTCGACTACGCGACGTCGTGCTGCGCAGCGCCGCTCCGCTCAGGATGACAAGCCTAAAGTGCATAGGTGGACTCGAGTTTTCGTCTAGCCGAATGCCTGACCTGCCCCGAGTTGATTCGTGCTTATTCGCGTTGATTCGCGGCACAAAAACTCCTAGAGTTAAATGTTCCCTTCAACGGGAGTGACTTTCTTGACCAATCCCACACTCGCTTTCCGCACCGCACGCGACTTCCTTCTCGCCCATCGCGACGACTACGCCGCTGCTTACGCCGGTTTCCAATGGCCTAAGCTAGAGCGCTTCAACTGGGCGCTGGACTGGTTTGACCAAATCGCTGCCGGCGAGCGCGGCAACCAGACCGCGCTTTGGGTGGTGTACGAAGACGGCCACGAAACCAAGCTGACGTTTCGCGAGCTGTCCGAACGGTCGTCACGCATGGCAAATTACTTTTTTGGGCTGGGCGTGAAGCGTGGCGACCGCGTCCTGCTCATGCTGGGCAACATTCCTCCGCTGTGGGAGACCATGCTGGCGGTGATGAAGCTGGGCGGCGTGATCATCCCGGCAACAACTCTTCTCACGCCTGACGACCTGGCCGACCGCATCGCTCGCGGCCACATTCGCCACGTGGTGTGCGCGGCGGAGATGGCGCCCAAGCTGGCCGACGTCGCCAAAAACTGCACGCGCATTTCCGTCGGCGGGGCGGTACCCGGCTGGCACGAGTTCGAAAAAGGCTATGGCGCGCTGGGCATCTTCCATCCCGATGGCGCCACGCTGGCCGACGATCCCATGCAGCTTTACTTCACGTCGGGCACCACGTCCAAGCCCAAGCTGGTGCTGCACAGCCATACCAGTTATCCGGTGGGACATCTTTCCACCATGTACTGGATCGGCATCAAGCCGGGCGACGTGCACTGCAACCTGTCGTCACCGGGCTGGGCCAAGCACGCGTGGAGCTGTTTCTTTGCGCCCTGGAACGCCGAAGCCACGGTGTTCGTGCTGAACCAGGCGCGCTTCAACCCGCGCGGCCTGCTGGACGCGCTTACCGGATGCGGCGTGAACACCTTCTGCGCTCCGCCCACGGTGTGGCGCATGCTGGTCACGGAAAACCTTGCCGACTGGAAAGTCCGCTTGCGCGAAGTGGCCAGCGCCGGCGAGCCGCTGAATCCTGAGGTCATTGAGCGCGTGCGCCAAGCCTGGGGACTGACCATTCGCGACGGCTACGGCCAAACGGAAACCACAGCGCAGGTGGGCAATCCTCCGGGGCAGCCGCTCAAACCGGGTTCCATGGGACGTCCGCTGCCCGGGTACCGCGTGGTGCTGCTGGACGCCGAGGGCCATGAGCACGACGAAGGCGAACTCTGTCTGCCGCTTGATCCAGCGCCGATGGGCCTGATGCCCGGCTACCAGAGCGATGACGGCCAGACTATCGCCAACGCCGGCAAGGCGTATCGCACCGGCGACGTGGTGCAGCGCGACTCCGAAGGCTACCTGACCTTTGTGGGCCGTGCCGACGACGTGTTCAAAGCCTCCGACTACCGCATCAGCCCGTTTGAAGTGGAGAGCGCACTCATTGAGCACCCGGATGTTGTCGAATGCGCCGTGGTGCCGTGCCCTGACCCAGTGCGCACCGCGCTGGTCAAGGCCTTTGTCACGCTGCGTGCCGGAGCCGCGCCAACGCGGGAGACGGCCCTCTCCATTTTCCAGCACAGCCGCAAAGTGCTGGCGCCGTATAAGCGCGTGCGGCGACTGGAGTTTGTGGACCTGCCGAAAACAATTTCCGGCAAGATCCGCCGCGTGCAGTTGCGGACGGCGGAAGCGGAGAAGGCGTTGGACACGAAGTCGGGGACGGAGTTCAGGGAAGAGGATTTTGGGGAGCTGAAGTAAAAGGCAAAACCTTACCGCTGATGAACGCGGATGACGCGGATTGGAAATAACAATTCCATGAAATTGTCATCTTGAGCAAGCATGAGTCCCGGCGCCGGGTGCCCGGCCCTTCGCGGACCCGCAAAGCAACCAGCATCCTCCGCTGCCTCCCTTCTTCTGCGTTTCAAAGGTGTTGGTTTTCGTCCCTGATTTAGGTCAGAGCGGAAGCCGCCTCAGAACTTCTCCTTGATCCTTCTGTACGTCGTCGCCAAATCTTCCGGCAGGATGCGCGTTTCGCTGACCACGCTCATGAAGCTGGCGTCGGCCACCCATCTGGGGAGCACGTGCATGTGGATGTGGCCGGCCACGCCGGCTCCGGCGGCCTTGCCCAGGTTCATGCCCAGGTTGAGGCCGTCCGGGCGGTACAGCTCGCGCAGGATGCCCTCCATCTTCTGGGTCAGCTCCATCATTTCCTGGGCGGCGGGGGCGGGCAGCTTCAGCAGTTGGTCAACGTGCTGGTAAGGGACCACCATGACGTGTCCGCTGGTGTAGGGGAAGGTGTTCAAGATGACGAAACAGTGCCGGCCGCGGTGGACGACCATGTTCTTTGCGTCGGCGGCGCCGGATTCGGCTTCGGACTCGCCCTTTTGGGGCTGAAGGACCTGGCAAAACAGGCAGCCTGGCGCCTGATCGGCGGTGGTGACGTAGGCATAGCGCCAGGGGGTGAACAGGAAGTCCATGACCCTGGAAAGATACCAGACGGACAGGCCTGAAGAACGGGTTTTAGCGGCCTTCCGCGTTTGACACTCCCTTGGGGCGTTGCTACACTCGAAGGAGTCTTATGGCCCGTTCAGGACTGCCGTAAGATCCGGCCGCTGGGTTTCAAGTCCCCGAGGGCAAAGTTTGGGGGCCGAATCAAACCAGTGGGGCTCGGATGACCCGAGTCCGCCTTCAGCACGTCCACTGATCCTCCTTGCGAGCTCCGGCGTGTTTTAGGTCCGTAGGGTAGAAAAATGTCGGTCTGAGCAGACAGCCGGTGGTACGCGGGAAAGCCGCTCAAGTTCAGCAGTTCATTCGGGCCCTTCAAGAAGTCCTCAGAAAAAAAACTCAAACCATTATGTCCGGGAACAACTCTCAACTCGAATCCACTGAGCAGCCCGTTGCGGGCGCGTCTCAAAAAGAAGAAACCCACATGGATGATTTTGCCGCGGCTCTTGAGTCGTACACCCTTGAAACCGAACCGGCGCCCAGTGAAGACAACGTCTTCAAAGGCACCGTCATCAAGATTACTGCCACCCACGTTGTCGTAGACATCGGCTTCAAGTCAGAAGGACTGGTGCCGATCGCCGAAGTCACTGACGCGCAAGGCAACATCAAGTTCAATCCGGGCGACCCGATTGAAGTGATGGTGCAGCGCGGGGAGAACGAAGAAGGTTCCGTGCTGCTCTCGCATGAGCGCGCGGCCCGCGTCCGTGTGTGGGAGAACATTGAGAAGGCCTACCACTCCAAAGAGCCCATGAAGGGCACGGTGGTAGAGCGGGTGAAGGGCGGAGTCTCCGTGGACATCGGCGTGAAGGCTTTCATGCCGGGCTCGCAGGTGGATAGCCATCCGGTCCGTAATCTGGACACGTTGAAGGGCCATGAAATTGAAGTCCGCGTAATCAAGCTGAATAAGAAACGCGGCAACATTGTGGTTTCGCGCAAAGCGATCCTGGATGAAGAAGTCACCGCCAAGCGCGGTAAGACCCTGGAGAACCTGGCGGAAGGCGCCATCCTCACCGGCACGGTGAAGAACCTGACCGATTACGGCGCGTTCGTTGACCTGGGCGGCATTGACGGCCTGCTCCACATCACGGACATGTCCTGGGGCCGGCTGACGCATCCTCGCGACCTGGTCCACGTGGGCGACCAGATTCAGGTGAAGGTCCTGAAATTTGATCCGGAGAAACTGCGCGTTTCGCTCGGCTTCAAGCAGCTTACCCCCGACCCCTGGCTGGACGCCGCGGAACGCTATCCCATTGGCGCCCGCGTGAAAGGCCGCGTCCTCAGCGTGACCGACTACGGCTCCTTCGTGGAGCTGGAGCAAGGCATTGAAGGCCTGGTCCACGTGAGCGAGATGTCGTGGTCCAAGCGGATGAAGCATCCCTCCAAGCTGGTGAACGTGGGCGATGAGATCGAGTGCGTGGTGCTCAACGTGAATTCCGGCGAGCGCCGCATCTCCCTGGGCTTGAAACAACTGGAGTCCAATCCCTGGGAGCGCTTGCACGAGAAGTATCCGATCAACTCCACGGTGGAAGGCCGGGTGCGCAACCTCACCGACTTCGGCGCGTTTATCGAAATTGAAGATGGCATTGACGGCCTGGTCCACGTGAGCAACCTGAGCTGGACCAAGCGGGTCAAGCATCCCTCTGAAG
>JBGPLR010000082.1:0-9689 GCA_041486545.1 Terriglobia bacterium | reverse complement strand
TTGTAGATAGGGATCCCTCACCCGCTGCGCGGGATTCGGGATTTCAGAAAAAACTACTTCAACTGCCTGATCTCCCCCAGCGCCTTCTCATCCAGAGCTTTGAAATGCAGCCGCTGTTGCAGCCATTTGTCGCGGTCCAGGCGGGCGGTGGCGTTCAGGGCGTGGCCGGAGTCGTAGAACTCAATCTTCTTGTCTTTGGCGCTAAACGCATTCAGGTATTTTGCGGCCTGCTCGCGCGTGACAGTGTCCTTGGTGCCAAATTGAAGAAAGATGCTCTTGCCGTCGGTGTGGCCGAGGAAGTTGGCGGGGTCGTCCCAGGCGTAGTCGTGGATGTATTGCTCCACTTTGTCCGCGCCCATGCGTTCGCGCCACTGGAAAAGGCCGCTGGCTTTGTCTTTGGCGTTGCGCACATCTTCTTCGTCGTTGTAGGTTCCGGCCATGAGGACAAACGTGGTGATGCGTTTCTCCACCGCCGCCAGGATGGCGCCCAGGTGCGCGCTGTAACTGTGGCCCACGTAGGCGACGCGGTGCGGATCAACGCCCCGGCGGGTCAGCAGCACTTCCACGCCGCGGCGGAGATCAATGATTTGCTGCCGGTCGGTTTCGCTGTACTGCACCGCCCAGCGCCACGGGTCTTCTTTGGCTGATTCTTCCGTCCATCCCGGCCGGACCATGGGCGCGTCAATCAGCAGGGACATCACGCCGGAGTGCGCCAGGGCCACCGCTTCATCCAGGAATTCTTCGCGATTGGCCAGGCGCGATCCCGGCTGCATCCAGTGGCTCCAGATGATGGCGGGGAAGGGGCCGTTGCCGCGCGGGATCACCAGATACGCCGGGACGTGGTCTTCACCCGTGCCGGAATATACGATGTCCGTGACCAGAATTTTGTCGCGCATCTCCACGTTGAACTCGCGGATGTTGAGTTGCCCGCCGGTGAAATACGAGTAGTGGGCGGCCAGTTCGTCGTAGTCCGGCGCGCTGGACTGCGGCCAGCCAACCGCACATACGCTCAGCAGCAGGGCCAGGACGCCCAGGGAGTCGCACAAAAGCTTTCGCATAGAGATGTCAGATGCCTTATCGCCACGTCTTATAAGGAATCGTCTTATAAGAATGTAAGATGCAAGAACTGTCAGCCCGGACCGCACGGTAACCGACCGATTCTAACAAAGGAGCGCCCATGGCCATCACTTTTACCCGGACCATTCCCACCCTGCGCATGTTCAGCGTGGAGAAAGCCAAGGAATTTTATCTGGACTATCTTGGCTTCAACCTGGACTGGGAGAACCGCTTTGAACCCGATACGCCGCTCTACATGCAGGTTTCGCGCGGCAGCCTGGTGCTTCATCTGAGCGAACACTATGGCGACGGCGTGCCGGGCTCGTGCGTGTACGTGGCCATGCAGGGCGTGCGCGAGTTTCATGAAGAATTGGCCGCGAAGAAGTACAAGTATTACCGTCCCCACGTGGAGGAGACCCCGTGGGATACCTGGGCCATGGACTTGCTGGACCCCTTTGGCAACAAGCTCCGGTTCAACGAGCCCGTAAAGTGACCAGGAAGGAGACTTTGCCGCGGATTGTTGCGGCTGGGCGCGGATAAGCAGCTGAGGTCAAGGTCGAATGTGATCGACTCGTTCTTGGCTAATGGCTAATGGCCAGTCGCGATTGATTGATTTTTGTTTTTCCGAATCAGTGCTGATCTGTGTTCATCAGTGGTAAAAAGTTCCCCGGATCTGCGTTCATCCGCGTTGATCCGCGGTAAGTTTTGCTTTTGTCTTCTCTTGTTCATGGTTCGGCGCAGATGCTAACCTCTCTTCCACATGAGTGCCCCAGTGCCCCAATCATTTACTCCGCGCGATCCGGAAGCGTTTTTCAAAGCGCAGAAGCGCAACCGTCGCGCCACCTGGCGCATGTCCGCGCTGTGCGTATTTGCCGCGTTCATTATGGGCATTCCGCTCACCCTGGTGCTTACGCCGTTGCTCTATGCAGTCACGCTGCTGGCGGCGGAGATCATCAACCGCTTTTCGCCGCTGCCGCCGGAGTTCTGGCAGACGTTGAACGGGCTGGCCCAGCTCTTCGTCCGCGTCGCCGACTACCTCATCAACCAGCGCGGCGCCGTGGACCCGCAGGAGCTTGCCACTGGCCTGGCGCTTACTTTGCTGCCAGGAATGTTCTTCGCGTTTTTTCTGTGGATGGGCATGCAAATGCTCTTTCGCCACGGCGGGGTGGGCGGCACGCTGGCCAGCCTGGGAGCGCGCGAACCCAATCAGAACGATCTGAAAGAACTGCAACTCGCCGACGTCGTGCAGGAGATGGCGATCGCCGCCGGGCTGCCCGCGCCTAAAGTCATGCTGATTGATTCCGCCGGCGCCAACGCGGCGGCCATCGGCACCTCAGCCCAGGACGCGCGCATCGTCATTTCGCGCCGCCTGCTTGACGACCTGGACCGCGACCAGTTGCAGGCCGTGCTTGCCGCGCAGGTTGCGTCCATCGGCAACGGCGACCTGAGAATTGCCTTCACCGTGACCAGCGTGTTTGAAACCTGCGGGCTGATTGTCACGCTGATCAACGCCCCCTTCGGCAGCCAGTCGCGCGGCGTGCTATGGCGGATCCTGCGCTACGCTTTCAGCCGCCGTTCGAGCGCGGACCGCGCCGCCGACGCCGCCGAAGTTGCGGCCATGTTGTCCGACACCCTCGACGTGGACTCCAGCGACATCAACCGCTTTTTCAGCAAGGAAAATCCGGGCCTCATCCGCAAGTTTCTGCGCCTGCTCTTCTTTCCTATGCAGTTCACGAACGTTGCGGTGGAGATCACTCTGTTTTTCTTCCTGAACGTCTGCCTGGGGCCGTGTATGGCCCTGTTGTGGCGGACGCGCCGCTACCTGGGCGACGCCGGCGCGGTGGAACTCACCCGCAATCCGGACGCGCTGGCCCGCGCGCTGCAGCGCCTGAGCGAAGACAACAACGCGATGGAGGGCGCCGAGTGGGCGTCGCACTTGTTTGCCGTGAATCCCAAGGGCGATATCAGCCTGAGCGGGCTGCAACCTTCCCCAGAAAAAATGGCCAAGGCCATCGCGGCATGGAAGGCTACTGGTACGGGAGAGAACTCTGCTGTGGCGTCGCCTGCGGCGTTCCCCGGCGAGTGGCCCTCGGTGCGCCAGGAAATGTTGTCCGTGGGCATGGCGGCAGCCACCGGCAACGCGCAAGCCGCGGTCCGCATGCAGGCGTTTGCCCTGGCCATGGGCGGCGATCCCGGCATGGGCCTGCCCAGCATGCCCAACCCCAATGACATTCTGTTGGCGCAGCAGGGCGATCGGGCGGCCATCGCTCGCATTCGCGCGCTGCGGGAAGTTCGCGAACAGAAAGGCAGCCCTCGTCACGGCAAATCCGGTTTGCAGACGCACAGTTTTCTCTCGTTTCATCCGCCGCTCGCCAAGCGCGCCAAGCGGCTGCAAAAGATGGGATCCAGCATGGTCGCTCCCGGACGCGGCTACGGGGTGGGCCTCACAATTTTCATGTCCATCCTTTATCTGATCATCATTCCGCTCATGGTCGCGGCCGGCGTGATGATGCTGGTGGCCATCGCCATAATGATCATGCTGAACCTGTTGTTCCTGACCTTGTGGCTGACGGTGATCCATTGGGCCTTTGCCCAGGATTGGGTGGCGAACGCCCAAGGGTTCGCGAAGTTTGTAGGCGACCTGATCACCGCGATCAATAAAGCAAGACGGTGAAGCGCGTGAAAGCGAGCTTATGAAATGATTGGAAGTCGAGGCGACGATTTCCTTGACAGCGAGCACGAGTCTTGACGAGGGCGAGTCGAAGGACCTATGAATTTGGCTTCAGCTCAATAAGCCAAGCTGAGCCGCTTGAAGGGTGCATGGGACCCTCGACTTCGTTTAACTTTTGGACGGTCAACACGGAGACTTCAACTTGAACATCTCATTACCGCTGATTGCCATCATCACCGTTGCGGTCGTAGCGTTCTTCTGGTTCCTGCGGACCTACAACCGTCTGGTGGCCATGCGCAACAACGCGCGCAACGCCTGGAGCGATATTGACGTCCAGCTCACCCGCCGCCATGACCTGGTGCCCAACCTGGTGGAGTCGGTCAAGGGCTACATGGCGCACGAGCGACAAACGTTGGAAGCGGTGACCCAGGCACGCAGTGCGGCCCTGTCTGCAGGAGCCGACATCACTTCCCGCGCGGTGGCGGAGATGGCACTCGGTGGCGCCATCGGCAACTTGTTCGCCGTGGTCGAGCGCTACCCGCAGTTGAAAGCCTCGCAGAATTTTCTTCTGCTGCAGGAGCAGCTGACGTCCACCGAGAACCGCATCGCCTTTGCCCGCCAGCATTACAACGAGACGGTGCGGCAGCTGAACACCTCGATTGCGGAATTTCCCCGCAATATGGTGGCGGGTCCCTTCGGATTCAAGCCGCAGAGCTTGTTCGCCGCGGACGCAGGTGATCGCGCGAATGTGCAGGTGAACTTGTGAACACTTCTGAGGGATCGCAGAACGTGAGCCCGGTGCAAATTTCCGCGCCGGCGCCAAAGCCGCGGCACCTGTTCAAAGGCATTCTGATGTTGCTTTTGGGCGGTACGTTGAGCATGCTCATGACTCACCTCATGTAAAACCGTGAGCGGATTCTAAGGTTGCCCACGTTCGCTCTACCGCAGGTCGCTGATTCTTAACACATATCGCACTCGTTGTGTGATCAACCTCACACTTTTCTATTACCCAAGTCTGACAATTACCCGCAGCTAACACTGTCAGAATGGAAGCATGAGGAATTATCCAATCATCATTCAAGGCGGCATGGGCGCCGGCGTGTCTGACTGGCGGCTGGCGCGCGCGGTTTCGCGGCTGGGCCAGCTGGGCGTTGTGTCCGGAACGGCACTGGACCAGATCATGGCCCGGCGGCTGCAAGACGGCGATCCCGGCGGGAACATTCGCCACGCGCTCAATCATTTTCCCTTTCCCGCGATGGCGGAGCGCATCTGGCTGGCGTATTACATCGCGGGCGGCAAGGACCAGCTCGCGTCCTACAAGACCTTAGCGACGCATTCCAAGGACAGCACGCGTGAGCTGCAGGAGCTGTGCATCGTCGCCAACTTTGTGGAAGTATTTCTGGCGCGCGCCGGGCATTCGAATCCCGTGGGCATCAACTACCTGGAGAAAGTCCAGATGCCGCATCTGCCTTCTCTCTACGGAGCCATGCTGGCCGGAGTTGAATACGTTCTGATGGGTGCGGGTATCCCGCTCAAGATTCCCGGCGTGCTCGATCTGCTGGCCCGGCACCAGCCCGCCAGCTATGACCTTTATGTGACTGGCGCTTTGCCGGGTGACGACGTTACCATGCATTTTGCGCCGCGTGATTTCATGGAATGTGAACTGCCGCTGCTGGTGCGTCCGAAGTTTCTGGCCATCATCGCTTCCAACACGCTGGCGACAACCATGGTGAAAAAAGCCAACGGCCGCGTGGACGGATTCGTGATTGAAGGTCCCACCGCCGGAGGGCACAACGCGCCACCGCGCGGCAAACTGCAGCTCAATGATGCCGGCGAGCCGGTATACGGAGAACGCGATTCGGTTGACCTGGACAAAATCTGCGAGCTGGGCCTGCCTTTCTGGCTGGCCGGGGAATATGGATCGCCGGACAAAGTGCACGAAGCGCTCACCCGCGGCGCAGCGGGCGTCCAGGTGGGCACCGCCTTCGCTTTCTGCGACGAATCAGGACTGCGCAGCGACTACAAGCGGTCCCTGCTGAAAAACGCCGTTGACGGTCAGGCGAAAGTATTCACTGATCCCTTGGCATCACCCACGGGCTTTCCCTTCAAGGTCGCCCAGTTGGAAGGGACGCTTTCAGACGCTGAGGTTTACTCCGCCCGCCCGCGCATCTGTGACCTGGGCTTTCTGCGCGAGGCTTACCGCACTGCCGACGGCAAAATTGATTACCGCTGTCCGGGAGAGCCGGTTTCGCTTTACGTCTCCAAGGGCGGCAAGCCGGAGAACACAGCCGGGAGAAAGTGCCTGTGCAACGCGCTGGTGGCCAACATCGGACACGCGCAGATCAGAAACGGCAAGCACGTGGAGCAGGGATTGATCACCTCCGGCGATGACCTGAAGCACATCGCGCGGTTCCTGCCCGATGGACAGTCGTCCTACAGCGCGGCGGACGTGGTCGGCCGGTTGCTGTCGCAGGTCCCGCAGGTGGAGCAAGTTACGCAGCAAACCCGGGAGCTTCACTCGCTGAGCGCGTAAGCCGCTTTCAGCCAGTCCAACAGTTTCTTGGAAGCCGCGTCCCGGAGCGGAAGAGGACGAGGCGTTTAAGAAGTAGTTTTTTCTTCATCCCGAACGGCAGTGAGGGATCCTATCGCTAAAAAAAATCGCCGCGAATAGCGCCAATGAACACGAATCCAGACTTCATTCGCGTGTATTCGCGTTGATTCGCGGCCGATCTTTTTTTTCTGATCAGCGCTGATCTACGCAAATCTGCGGCTAAACCTTTCTCAGCGCCTGCTCCAGGTCTTCCATCAGATCATCCGGATGCTCCAGTCCAATGGAAATCCGCAGCAGGTTCTTGGGGCTGCGCGTGTCCGGGCCTTCCACAGACGCCCGGTGTTCGATCAGGCTGTGCGTTCCGCCCAGGCTGGTAGCGTGGCTGAAAAGCTTCACCGCTCCGGCTACTTTGAAAGCTTCCGTCTGGCCGCCTTTCACTTGAATGGACATCATGCCTCCGAACGCCGACATCTGCTTGGCGGCAATCTTGTGCCCGGCATGACTCGGCAGTCCGGGATAGTGCACGGCCTCAATCTTCGGTTGTTTTTCAAGAAACTCGGCAATGCGTTGTGCGCTTTCGCACTGCGCCCGCACGCGATAGGGAAACGTCTGCAACCCGCGCAGCGTAAGCCAGCACTCAAAAGGTGACGGCACGGCCCCGCCTTCGTGCTGTATGTGCCGCGCCCGCCCGTAAATGTTCCCGGCTGCGTGCGCGTCGGCGGTTTTAAATATCAATGCCCCGCTCAACACGTCACTATGGCCGGAAAGATATTTCGTCACCGAATGCATCACCACGTCCGCGCCCAGTTCCAGCGGACGCTGCAGCAGAGGCGTAGCCCAGGTATTGTCCACCCCCACCAGCGCCCCGGCTTTTTTGGCGATGGCCACCACCGCTCGCAGGTCGGTGATGTTCAGCAGCGGGTTGGACGGCGTCTCCGCCCAGATCAACTTGGTCGCCGGCTTAACGGCGCGCTCCACCGCGCTCAGGTCCTGCATGTTGACCAGGGAAAACTTGAGTCCCCATTGCGCCATCACCGTCTTGAGCAGGATCGGCGTGCCGTAGTATGCGTCTTCCGGGGCGATTACGTGGTCGCCCGGCGCAAGCGATTGCAAAACTGCCAGCGTGGCTGCGCTGCCGGAGGAAAAAGCCAGCGCCGCCGGGCTTTCTTTCAGCTCTCCTTGTTCCAATGCCGCCAGCGCGCGTTCCAGCGCCTCACGGTTGGGGTTGCTCACGCGGGCATAGAGATGGCCGCCCGGCACCGAGCCGTCTTCGGCCTTATGAAACGTAGTGGAGAGATGGATGGCGGAGGTCACGTCACGAGTCTGTTCCGGGATGTCGCCAGCGTGGATGGCTTTGGTTTCAATTTTCATCGCGAACTTAGCGTACAACGGCGGAGCGGCGATTGTCTTGCATCAACGAAAACCTTTGCAACACGGAGGAAACGAGGAAAAGGAGGCAGGTTGGGGAAGATTCTTTGCTGATTTGCTCGTTGGATGGTGCGATAGTGCAAAGGGAGAGACGAAATTAAGATCCTCCGCTACCTCCGTTCCTCCGTGTTTCAAAGGTATTGTCTTGTTCCGCCGCAGATTTCAACAAGGCCCCAGTTTTCCACAACTAGCCACGACGCTGTTTTTCCCGCACAATAGCGCTGAGCATGACCACCTCCAACGATCTCAAAGAAATGGTGCGGCAGCAGGCGGACATCGTCCGCGTGGTGGGCGAGTACATCAAGCTCAAGAAGAGCG
Source organism: Terriglobia bacterium (assembly GCA_041486545.1). Lineage (GTDB taxonomy): Bacteria > Acidobacteriota > Terriglobia > Terriglobales > Acidobacteriaceae > Angelobacter. Next base: position 1,665 of record JBGPLR010000082.1, on the reverse strand, counting down.
GCGCGCAGAACTATACCGGCATCTGCCCCTTTCACCAGGAGAAGACGGGATCGTTCTCCGTACATGCCGCGCGGCAGTTCTATCACTGCTTTGGCTGCGGCGTATCAGGTGACGTGTTCAGTTTCGTGCAGAAGATTGAAAACATTTCTTTCCCGGAAGCCATCCGCGTGGTGGCCGAAAAGTGCGGCATCAAGCTGCCCAAGTTCGAGTATTCGTCGCCGCAGGAGGCCGAGCAGGCCCGGCATCGCGGGCAGCTGATGGAAATGCATGAGAGCGCCTGCGCGTTCTTTGAAGAGCAGTTGCGCAAACCTGAAGGCGCGCACGCCCGGCAGTATCTGAGCACGCGCGGGCTGAGCGAAGAGACCATCCGCGAGTTCCGCATCGGCTTTGCGCCCGACTCAGGCTTCCTGCTGCGCGACCGCCTCGAGGGCGATTACAGCGAGCCACTGCTGCGCGAATCAGGATTATTTTCCTGGAAAGAAGGTTCCGACGCCGGGAACATTTATTCCAAGTTTCGCAACCGCATCATGTTTCCAATTTGCCAGGAGAATGGCCGGGTGATCGCCTTCACCGGACGCACGCTGGCCACCGACGAAAAAGCCGGGCCCAAGTATTTGAATTCGCCGGAGACCGCCATCTATTCCAAGTCGCGCGTGCTGTTCAACCTGGACAAAGCCAAAGAGGCCATCCGCAAGCTGACCTACGCCATCATCGTGGAAGGCCAGATGGACTGCATCTCCGTGTACGCCGCCGGCTTTCACAACGTGGTGGCCAGCTCAGGGACGGCATTTTCTGAAGCCCAGGTCCGCCTCCTGGCGCGCTTCAGCAAAGATATTGTCGTCAACTTTGATCCGGACACCGCCGGCGCCACCGCCACAGACCGTTCTCTCGGCATGCTGCTGGCAGAAGAATTCCATATCAAAGTCCTGCGCCTCGAAGCCGGATTTGATCCTGATCTTTTCATCCGCAAGCACGGCGCCGCCGCCTACGCCAAAGCGCTGAAGGAAAAGTCGCTCGACTATTTTGACTACCTGGTGGACCGCGCCATGCACATGTTCCCGGTGCGCACGCCGGAAGGCAAGAAGAACGCGGTGAACTACCTTCTGCCGCACATCCATCGCGTGAGCAGCCGCATTGTCCGCGAAGGCCTGGCCAGCGACATCGCGCAGAAACTGGGAATTGACTCCGGAGTCATGCGGCAGGAGTTCAAGACCGCCGCCACCCAGCGAGCAAACAGAGAAATGCCCGCGAGCAACGCCCCGCAGCTCACCTCTTCGGAGAAAGTGCTGATCCGGGCGGCGTCGGCCACCTCCAGCGATGAGCGTCCCATGCGCAGCTCGGTCCTGCGCGCGCTGGCGGAAGAGCGGCTGCATGAAGGTTTGAGCAGTGAAGTCCTGCTGCAGCATCTGCTGGAAGCCGGCGAAGAAGTGGACGATCCCATGTCCCTGCCTCTGGAAGAACCGGAGCGCAAGCTGCTCGCCGCGGTGGTGATGACCGAAAATGAGTCGCTGACGCCAGAATTGTTGGAAGGCGCGCTGGAAGGTTTGCGCCACCGCATTCAGATCTTCCGCCGCGAGCGCGAAATCAAATGGGGCATTGTGGACGCCGAGAAACGCAACGACGCAGCTACCCTGGTCCGCCTGAAGCAGGAGAAGCTGGAACTGG
>JBGPLR010000081.1:0-9732 GCA_041486545.1 Terriglobia bacterium | reverse complement strand
GGCGCGAGGCATTACGAGAAATATCACTTCCTCTGGACGCTGAGCGATCAAACCGCGCACCACGGACTGGAACACCATGAGTCCAGCGACAACGGCACGGTGGAAGACGTTTTCAGCAATCCCAACTCGCACAACCTGGAAGCGGACCTGCTTCCGCACGAGTTTGTCCATTCCTGGAACGGCAAGTATCGGCGGCCCGCCGGGCTGGTCACGTCCAACTACCAGGCGCCGATGCACGGCGACCTGCTCTGGGTCTATGAAGGCATGACCGACTATTGGGGAAACATTTTGGCGGCGCGCACCGGGCTGCGTTCGCCGGAGCAGTTCCGGGAAAACCTGGCGTTTACCGCCGCGGAACTCGACCATCGCGCCGGACGAACGTGGCGGCCGCTGCAGGACACGGCTACTTCCGTGCAGATTTTGTTTGCCGCGCCGCCGCAATGGACGAGCTGGCGCCGCTCCGCCGACTACTATCCGGAGGGCTATCTTCTCTGGCTGGAAGTGGACGCGCTGATCCGCCGCCAGACGATCGGTCAAAAGTCGCTCAACGATTTCTGCCGCATTTTCTACGGCGGCCCCAGCGGACGGCCCGCGGTGGTCCCGTACAAATTTGAAGACGTGGTGGCCGCGCTGAATCAAGTGTCGGCGTACGACTGGGCCAAGCTGCTGCGCGAGCGCCTGGACTCCAAGTCCGCCCACGCTCCTCTGGGTGGCATTGAGAACGGCGGATGGAAGCTGGTCTATACCGGGGAAAAGAACGCCACCATGGACGCCGCGGAGAAAACCGGCGGCTCGCTCGACGCAAGATTCTCGCTGGGCATGTTGATCACCAAAGAGGGCGACGTGCGCGACGTGGTCCCCGGCTCTCCCGCGTATCAAGCCGGGATGGGCGCGGGGATGAAGGTGATCGCCGTGAACGGGCGCAAGTGGTCCAAAGACGTGATGCGGGCCGCGCTGCACTTTGCGTCGCTGAACCACAAAGCGATCGCCGTCCTGGCAGAAAATGGAGATTATTTCAACACCTATCAGGTGAATTACGACGGCGGGGAAAAATATCCGCACCTGGTGCGCGATGAAGCGAAGACGGATGTGCTGAGCGAGATTGCGAAGGGGACAACGCCCTAGTCTTCTTGTGCCGCCCCGCCGGGGCTCGTCCTGTGTGCGGGCTACCCAGGCCTTCCCCCACCCCATCAAGCCAAAACCGGGCTCGATGGGGGCGGTCCGGCCTGGGCTAATTCATTTCGCGCCAACGGCGCTGGAAAGTCGTGGTTGAAACTTTTACGAGCGCATCTTGGATACCACGGCGGTGCGCTCCAGTTTGTCCCAGGCAAAAGGTTTGCCGTCAACAGCGCGCTTGATGGTCCGGAACAGCACGGCGGAGAAGAGTTGGCGATACGTGAACCGCTGCATCCACAAGTGCAGAAGCAGCTGCGCGTCCTCACCCCGGCCTTTTTCCCGGCGTTCCAGCAAAAACGCCAGCGCGGACGCGATGAAGTCAATCAGCAGGAACAGGACAAAATACAGCAACAGCCGCTCAAAGCTTCTGGGGTTGGTGCTTTCCGGGTGGAAGTACCGCTTCAAGAGGAAGTTGAGCGTGCCCAGCAGGAACATCACGTCAATAAAAGGTGAGAGCAGCGGCAGCACGATCTGGAAGATGATGATGTTAGGCAGAGCGATCCATCCCAGGCGGCTGCGCCGGCGGATGGACGACCCGTGCTTCCACACCGCCTGAAGAATCCCGAATGACCAGCGGAAGCGCTGGCGCATGAGCCCGCGGGCGGTGGTGGGAGCTTCAGTAAAAGCCAGCGCGCGGTCTTCATTCACCACGCGCAGCCCTTTTTCCAGCAAGGTCATGGTGAGATCAGCGTCTTCCGCCACGGTGTCCGTGTGGTAAGCGCCGGCTTCGCGCACGGCCGAGGTGCGCCAGGCGCCAATGGCCCCGGGGACCACGCTGACCGCGCTAAACACATTCAAGGCGCGGCGTTCAAAGTTCTGGCTGGTGATGTATTCCAGGGCCTGCCAGCGCGTCCAGAGATTCACGCGGTTGCCGACTTTGGCGTTGCCGGCCACGGCGCCAACTTTGGGGTCGGCAAAGTGCGGCACCAGGCGGGAGATAGCCGTGCGCGCGATCATGGTGTCCGCGTCAATGCCCACGTAGATTTCGTCCTGGGTATGCTGCAGTGCGTAATTGAGGGCTTCGGCTTTGCCGGCGTTGGCTTTGGTGAGCAGCAGAACCTGTCCCGCGGCAATCTGCTCTTTGAATTTTTCGCGGACTACGGCCGTGGTGCCGTCAGTGGAGCCATCATCCACCACGATGGTGTGCAGGTGCGGGTAGTCGGAAGCCAGCGCCGATTCCACGGTGTTCACAATGACCTTCTCTTCGTTGTAGGCGGGAATGATCACGGTGACGGCCGGCTTGAAGTCCGGCGCCACTGGAGGCCCAGGGCCGAACAAGCGGTCAAACGTGGCCAGGGCGCCAATGCCCACCAGGCGGCCGCTCATCAGCACGTCGCCCACTAGAAACACTCCAATGATGAATGACTGGAGAAGGCTCAGGAGAGTAAAAGAAGCGTCGTTCAGGCGCGCGGACCAAATCTCATTGGCCGCGAGTTGCGGCATCACTTCAGCGCGGGTCTTTCCCAAAAGGCTTTCCACGCTGACGATCTTGAACCCTTGAGCGCGCAGGCCGTCAATGATCAAGGGCAGGGCTTTGACGGTGGCTTCGCGATCGCCGCCGCCATCGTGCAGCAGAACAATGTTGCCGCAAACCGGCGTTGACTGCTTTTTGCAGGCGGCGGTGGAGAACCGCGCGGCCTGGCTTAGCACCGCTTCCACAATCTGCTCCGGCGTGCGGCCGGTCTGCCAGTCATTGGGATCAATCTTGGAACCCACCGTGATGTAACCCAGGCTCTGCACCTGCTCAATGGGACGCACCTGGTCGGCAACGTCAGGCTCCTGGTCAATGGAGTAAGGCGGCCGGAAGAAGAGGGGCTTCACCCCGATCTTGCTGGCGAACAGCCGTTCCGTTACGTTGAGTTCCAATCGCATGTAACTCTGCGAGACTTCACTGATGTCGGGATGAGTCAGCGTATGGTTGCCGATGCCGTGGCCTTCGCGATAAATCCTGCGGGCCAGGCTGGGAAATTGCTCGGCCTCCAGACCGATGAGAAAGAACGTCGCTGTGGCCTGCTTGGCTTTGAGAATATCCAGAATGCGCGGCGTGCTCACCGGATCGGGGCCGTCGTCAAAGGTAAGAGCCACTTGTTTGTCTTGCCAGCCGTACTGGTTCAACTGATACGGCTCAGGAAACACGGCCATCTTTTCCGCCGTAACCATGTGGGTGACCGGGTCCACCGTGGCTTCGCGTTCGCCGGGACGCGGCCGGTGCTCAATGTACAAGACGTCGCCAAAACCTTCGCGGTCCACATCCGCGCCAGGGGGAACGGTTTTGAGCTTCTGGGCTACGCCCTTTTCTGAAGGGCTGTCCCAGATGGCCCACAGCGAACGGTCTTCTGATCCCAGCCGCCACAAGGCAAAGGTGCGGATGCCCATGTCGCGGGCCGCGCGCATCTGGTTGACGCTGGTCACTGCGTCCAGGAACCAGACTTGGTGTTCCACGCCTTCATCGGTATAGGCAAAATGGGGGTTCAGCGAGTCCGCGTCAAGATCAATATCAGCGCTGGATTCATGCGCGTGCAGCCAGGCATCCTGGACGCTGTCAACGCCGGCGCTGACCGCGCGCTGGCCCTTGGGCGCCATCGTCCACTCGTAGCCATAGTTCCCAATCGCACAGATGATTTTGTCCTTGGGGATATCTTTGAGCGCCTGCCGCAGGTTGTCCACAAACCAATCCTGCGACGCCACCGGCCCCGGACCACTGGTGACCTGGTGCTCGTCATAGTTCATGATCACCAAACCGTCAGCGTTGGCCGCCAGCCGGCCGTAGTCATAGTCATTGTCAGACACCGGCACGTTGACATAGAGCTTGAGGCCGCGGGCATGCAGGTCCTGGCTGAGTTCATCCACCAGGGCGCGGAAGCCGGGCTGCGCGGACACGGGGATCTCTTCAAAATCCAGGGCTGCGCCTTGGTAGCGGTCGCTGGCCAGAAACTGCAGGAGTTGGGAGCGGAAATTGGCGCGGCCTTCCGCGTTATTGAGGAAGTCTCCGACGTTGGTGAGCCACTGGCGGGCCACAGGATCAAAATTGTTGACCAGAGGAAAGACTTCGCTTTCAGCCTTTTCAGCCTTGAGGAACTTCATCACCTTTTCGTCCACCGGAGCGACTTTGCCGTTTTGAATCGCGGAGAACATGTGATTGGCTTCGTCCACGCCCTGCATGTTGCCGTCGGGCGAGAGCACGTGCAGCCATTCAGGAAACAACAAATCAATCTGCGGATAATATTCTTTCAAGGAAACAAAACTGGCGGCGTCCCAGGAGACGTAATAGGCGGCGCGAATACCTTCGTCATTGTTGAGTACGATTTCTGAAGCCGGCGTCTGGGTCTTGCGGTGCGTCCCTTTGGCTTTGGTCTTGTGGCGGCGGTCCGGCGCTTTTACCGCACGCAGGTTCTTCTTTTGCTCCTGCAGCAGAAGGGGAGGCAAAGGTTCTGTGCTAAAGAAGATGCTGACGATAAAAAAGAGCACCAGTGCGGTGATGATCACGCCCAGAACGTCAAACAGCCTGCGTAAGCGCCCCCAGCGCTTGCGTTGCGGATCATAGAAAACCTGTTTGGCCATGGTGGGATACTTGTTGCTTCAATCGTAAGCTGCCGCGCACCGGGGGTCAATCCGGGCGCCCGGTTGGTTTAAAGTTGAACCGTTCACGAGCCAGCCGTTACACTGGCCTTCCTCTCCATGAAAGCATTGCTTCAGCTTGTCCGGCAGAATAAATGGTTCTTTCTCTTCGCCACGCTGGCGGCGCTGGGACTGCGGCTGCTCTTTGTATTTGTTTTCCCGAATGTTTCGGGTGACGCGTTCGTCTATGGCGACATCGCCAAACAGTGGCTCAACCACGGAGTCTTCGGGTTGGTGGACGCGCGAGGCCTGCATCCCACGCTGATCCGCCTGCCGGGATACCCCGCATTTTTGGCGGCCATCTTCTGGATTTTTGGCCAGGAGCACTACACCGCCGTGATGGCGGTGCAGGCGTTCATTGATACCAACACTTGCCTGGTGATCGCCGGCCTGGCGCTGGAACTCATGGACGCCCGCGCGGCCAAAGCTGCGTACGTGCTGGCGGCGTTGTGTCCGTTCACCGCGAACTACACGGCTGCTCCGCTGACCGAGACGCTGGCCATCGCGTGCGCGGCGCACGCTCTCTACTACGGCGTCCGCGGAATCCGCGCGCTGGAAGCCGGCGTGCCGGGCCTAGGCGTATGGTCGCTGGCCGGACTGTGGACAGGCTTGGGATTGCTGGTTCGTCCGGATGGCGGACTGGTGCTGGCCGCGCTGGGCGTTACGCTGCTGGTCTTGTTGGTCCAGTCGTCGAATAAGCGCGCCGTGGTGGCGGCCGGGTTGGCGCTGGTCCTGATCAGTCTGGCGCCCCTTGTCCCGTGGACCATCCGCAATTGGCGCACGTTCCACGTCTTTCAACCGCTGGCTCCTCGTTATGCCAACGATCCGGGTGAGTTCGTGGCGCACGGCTTCCAGCATTGGACCAAGACCTGGATGGTGGAGTACGTATCAGTGGCCGAGATTTATTGGCATGTGGAGTCCGAGCCGATTGATATTGACCAGCTGCCGCAACGGGCCTTTGACTCGTTCCCGCAGTATGAGCGCACCGAAGCGCTGATTGACCACTACAACGAACAGCGGTTTATTGATCCTGAGATGGATGTTGAATTCCAAAAGCTGGCTGCCGATCGAGTGAACTACAACCCCTTCCGGTATTTCGTATGGCTCCCGGCCTTGCGCATCGCCGACATGTGGCTGCGGCCCAGAACGGAGATGCTGGGGCTTGGGGACCGCTGGTGGGAGTTCTCCAACGACCGCAGAGACTCCTCTCTCGCCATGGCCTGGGGAGCGCTCAACCTTCTTTTCCTGCTGGCAGCGGCGCGCGGGTGGCTCAGGTGGCGGCTGGGGACGGCCGGCGTGCTGGTCATCGGTTTCATGCTGGTGCGCTCGGCGTTTTTGGGAACGCTGGAAAATCCTGAGCCGCGGTACGTCCTGGAGTGCTTCCCGGTAGTGCTGGCGCTGGCCGGCGGAGCTTTCTCGCGGCTGGCTTCAAGGCCACGGGCCGCCGGAGACACTTCCCTTCCAGCTTCTCTCGACCTGTAGGTTTTCCCCAAAAAGAAACCCGCCGGCTTGCGCCGGCGGGGGTTATCAGAGTGTTGATCTCTGGTTAGAAGGTGAAACGTGCGCTAACGCTGACGACGCGTCCGCCGGCAGCGGTCTGAGCGGGGTTATTGAACCCGAGACCGAAATTGCTTCCGATCGTGCTCAGGCCTGCATTTTCCATGTTGGGATCGATGCTGCCGTAGTTGAAGTGGTTGAGCGTGTTGATGGCGCTCAGACGCATCTCAAAGTTGGAACGCTCACCCAGCCTGATGTTCTTCCAGATGGAAGCGTCCAACCGGTTGGATGGAGCATCAATCTCCGGGTTGCGGGGAACGTTGCCAAACGGCGTGCCGAACACCGACTGGGCAGTATGCATGTTGATGATGTAGCGAACGGCGTTGGTCGTGGTGGGCGTGAAAACGCAAGGCCCGCCACCACGGAGGCAACCACGCGGATTGACCGAGTTGGGAGCATTCAGGGCGTTGAAGCTCAGCAGCGTGGTGTTCCCGCCTACAGCAGTGCAGTTCCCACCAAGCAGCGAAATCAAGTCGCCGCAGAAAATACCCACCTGATCCAGCGGGGCAGACGTGCTGCCATAGAACGGACGGGCAGGATCGCCAACGAAGGCGTTGGCGTAGTTGGTGTCAAAGTAGTTCCCGGTTGCAGCAACCTTGGAATTTACGGACCCGAATACACCACCCTGACGCGGAGTGAACGGTTGTCCAGAGGCCCAAATGTACGAGCCGGAGAAATTCCAGCCGCCCAGAATGTGCCCGACCAGCCCGTGCTGCTCTTTAAAGAACGGCAGGTTCTCGGTGAAGGCCACGGTGAAAATACTCGGGATGTTCAGGCCGGAGATGGAACGTTCTGCATCTCCCGTCTGGAACGGGTTCTGCGAAGCGAACAGGGTGTTACCCGCAGTGCCGGTAGAGAAGATTTCGCTCACGTTGTCCAGGTTCTTGCTGAAGGTATAACCCGCCCGGATTGTGAGTTGCTTGAACAGGTTGTTGGCGCGGAACTCGGATTGCACTGCATGGTAATCGGAGAACGAGCCGTTGGTGCGAGCGCGCACAGTTCCCAGACCGCAGTTGACGCGTCCCAAATCAGAACCGGCTCCCGGACCCACTTGCTGGGTGGTGGCGCAAGGCGTGATCCCACCTGGAATGAGGTTGGGGAAGTCCTGCAGCAAGCCGTTCTTGCCAGGCAAGGGCAAGCCTGCGTAGGGGTTTCCATCCACGGTCTGGTACAGATTCCTGCCCATGTTGCCGACGTAACGCACTTCGACAGCAGCGTTCTTGGCAACTTCGCGCTCAAAGCCAAAGCTCCAAGTGTAGACTTTGTCTGGACCAAGTCCTTCCGTCGCCGTACCGATAACGGTCTCACTCTGGGTGCGAGGATCGAACGTATTCGTGGCAATAAAGCTGGCCATCGCAGCGCGCACATTCGGACCCGTCGGAACGCCGGGCAGTGCGACCGAGGCTGGCAGTGCCGGAGTACTGGTGGCGCTCAGGGTCTGGAGGAACCCAAAGGGCGCCGCGGTTGAGGTGTTCAAGAAGATGTTATAGAACGGCGGGTCATAGAGCATTCTAAAACCGCCGCGAATCGTCGTTTTCCCATGACCGGTGATGAAGCCGCCCCACTGCGGCGAATAAGCAAAGCCGACGCTGGGACCAAAGCTGTTCTTGGGAGCTATATTCGTCGGATTGGTCCTGACCGACATCGGCAGGGTTTGCAGCCACAGAGCAGTTGCCGGATTGGCTTCCCGTTTGTTGGTGATATCAGTGAACAGTTGCGCCGGATTGCCGTAGTAGGTCCAGGTCAATCCGAGGTTGAGGGTCAGGTGGGGACCGATCTTCCAGTCATCGCCGCCATAGAGGAAGGTGTCATACTCGCGGAAGTCCAGCACCGGATTACCCTGCGCAATCGTTACGCTTCCGTTGGTGAGGAGGTTCCCGTTAATGAAGTTGGAAAGGTTGCTATAAGAAAACTGGCCGTTGACATTGGGCAGGAAAGTGTTGGGTGAGCGCTGGTAGGTCCAGTTCACACCGGCCTTCAACGAGTGCTTGCCCCTAACGTAGTTCCAGTTGTCTTGCGCCTGCCAGGTGTTGACCATGCGCGACTGCGGCAGGTTGGTGGCCGGACCAAAGCCTACGGAACCGCCAATCGAAACGTTCGCCAGCGCGTTCAAAATCGCGGTGGGGGCGGGTTCGAAAGCGTTACCGATGCTGTTGTCGCCGAATCCCACGCCCAAACGGCCAAAGCTCACGCGAGTTTCATTGACCATGCGGGAGGAGAAGTTGTGGGTGTCGCTCAGAAGGATCATCTGACTCAGGGCCGGCACGTTGAACACATACCCGGCAGCGCCGTTATCAGAATTGTTGAAAGTGGTCTGCTTGTTATAGAGATAACGGGCCATGACGGCGTCAGAGCCGAGTTGGCCATCCACCCTGATCGGGAAATTATAAGCCTTGAAAGGTGTGTCGATAATACGCGACACTCCGGCCACCTGAACACCCGGACAGCCGGCCACCGTGGCGTTGGCGGCCGCTCCCTGGAAGGTCGGGTTGCCAGCGGTGAAGCCCCAGGCGCCGAACTTTGAAAGTGTGGCTACCTGCTGTGCCTGAACGCCGGTGGGGAAGCAAGCCGCCAGCGTGGCCAGGCCGGCGGGCGTCGGCGTGGTGGTGTTGGTGAAATAGTTGCTGGCGCCCGAGAAGATGTCGCTATCGAAGCCGCCGAAGAAGAACCACTTGTTCTTCACGATCGGTCCGCCAATGGCAGCGCCGCTGAACACCTCGTTGCTGCGCAGAGGACCGGTCTGCGGGTTGCAGATCGGGTTGAAAACATCGGTGCACGTTACCGTTCCAGGCCGGCCCGAATTGGTTCCAGGTGCATTTGAATGCCGTTGCGTGTTGCTCAGCGCATTCAAGTAGTTGCTGAACTCCGTGCCATACGCCGATCCGTGCCAGGCGTTGGCCCCCGACTTGGTGATGATGTTGACCACTGAACCGGCATTGCGGCCGTATTCCGGACCAAAGTTGTTGGTGATGATCACGTATTGCTGGACGAAGTTCGTATCGCTCACGAAAAGACCCGGGCCGCCAACGCTGTTGTCATTGTTGTTCTGGCCGTCTATTTCCTGGTCGTTATTACGTCCGCGTTGGCCGTTGTTGGAGAAGCCTCCGCCGTTGGTGTTGGAAAAATTGTCGCTGCGAGTGGCCGCCACACCGGGCACAAACAACGCCAGCCGGTCCAGCCCTTCATTCTCTTGAATACCGGCAAAAGTACTTAGGGCTATGCCCGAAAAGGTGCTGCTTATTTGGGCTTCCGTAGTGTTGATGAGCGGAGTCTCAGCAGTCACTTCCACGGCTTCTGTCTTCAGGCCGAGGGTCATCTTGATGGTGCCCAGGCCAGCGTCGCGGCCGGCGTCAACGATGACACCCGGCAGAGAGGCAGTCT
>JBGPLR010000080.1:0-9746 GCA_041486545.1 Terriglobia bacterium | reverse complement strand
GTTTCCCTGGGAACGATCGGCTGGAAGTGGATCCTCGATTCCATTTACAGCGTGATCACCTGGCTGCTGATCTGGCTGGGATTCGTCAACAAGTTTTCGCCGCCAATGTGGCTGGGAGAAGAGAAGCTGGCCATGGCGTCCGTGATCCTGGTGCATTGCTGGCGGCTGATTCCGTTTTCTACCGTCATCCTGCTCGCGGGCAGAACGGCCATTCCCAAGGAGATTCCAGAAGCTGCCGCGATTGATGGCGCCGGTTTCTGGCGCACGCTTTTCCAGATCAACCTGCCCATGATGATCCCGATTCTCAGCGTCGCCGTGCTCTTCGGCACCATATTTACCTTTACCGACATGGCGGTTGTCTACATTCTCACCAATGGCGGCCCGTATGATTCAACGCAAACCCTGCCCAACCTGGCATTCAGCCAGGGCATTCAGGGCAGTGATCTGGCCGCCGGCGCAGCCATCTCAATATTCCTGGTGCCGGTGCTGGTGTTGATTGCGTATTTCATGTTGCGGGTAGCGCACCGCGCGGAGGTCAACTAGTGACGGAAACCACCGCCATCGTAGCAAAAAAGCCTTTGGGAATCACCGTGGTCAGCGTCCTGTTGATGGTTTCCGCCTTTGTGTTACTGGCGCGAACCATAACCTTGCACGTGGGAGGCTTGTCCGGCGCGTTCAGGATGGTCGCGGTGGTGACTTGTCTGCTGCTGGCCATCGGCATCTGGAAGCTCCATCACGGCGCGCGCGTCGTTCTTTTCTTTCTCCTGGTATCGGACATCATCGGCTGCCTCATGGCGCTGTTCCTGTACGCCCTGCGGCAATCCCAGCACCGTCTCGCCGTGATATTGGTGGTGGAACTCTGCGTTGCAGCAGTTGTGCTCTGGTACCTGCAGTCGCCGGGCGTTAAGCGGGCTTTTGGCGGCATGAATCCGTGGCCGTCCACGGTGAAGGTGCTGGTCCTAACCGTATTCACCGGGTTGCTGGCGTTTCCGTTCTACTGGATGGTGATTGCCACGTTCAAGCAGAACATTGACTTGTACGCGATGGAGAACAATCCCTTCATCTTCAATCTTCCGCCCACGTTGGACCATCTCCGCTTGCTTTTTATGGAAACGCGGTACGTACGTTGGTTGGGCAATACGGCGCTGGTGGGATTCCTGGTGGTAGGCATTACGTTGTTGCTCTCCGTCCCCGCGGCGTACGCGCTGGCGCGGCTTACGGGGCGGTGGGGAGAGCGTCTGGGCATCGGCATCTTCCTGACTTATCTTGTTCCGCCGACGCTACTCTTTATTCCCCTGTCGCGGGTGATCGCGATTCTGGGATTGCAGGATACCATATGGTCCCTGGTATTGGTGTATCCCAGCGTAACCGTGCCATTCTCCATCTGGCTGCTGATGGGCTTCTTCAAGTCCATCCCCAAGGAATTGGAAGATGCGGCCATGGTGGACGGACTGACCCGCTTCGGCGCGTTCGTCAGGATGGTGATTCCGATCTCGACTTCGGGAATTCTCACGGTGGTGATCTTCACCTTTACGCTGGTCACGCAGGAGTTCGTGTACGCGCTGACGTTCATTTCGCCGGAATCGCAACAGATGGTGGGCGTGGGCATTCCCATCTTTCTGGTGCGCGGCGATGTTTACTTCTGGGGCTCACTGATGGCGGCTTGCCTGATTGCCAGTTTGCCCGTGGCTTTTTTTTACAATCTGTTTCTCGACCGGTTTATCGCGGGCTTCACCGTTGGCGCTGTCAAGGGCTAAGCGGAAATTTGGCGTCAAAATGCCCGGTTTTTGCACTGCGTCCCCGGGAAGCTGCGTTTGCAACACTTTTTGAACAAAAGACTTGACAGAACTGCCGTCTGGCCTGAAAGTGTTTCGCGCACTTCCATGTCTCCAACGATAAGCGTCTGGCTGCGAGGGTAGAAGTGCGCGAACGAGCAATCTGAAGTCAAAAGAGGAAAAAAAAGGACAAACCGGGACGTCCTTGAGCTGAGGAGCCAACCCATGACGACTTGGATGCAGTTTCCTACGTGGACGCAGCAATATGACCCCTTGCACAACTGGTGGCTTTCCGCACTGGTAGCAGCGCTGCCGATCATTGTGCTGTTTACCCTGATGGCCGGCTTGCGGGTGAAGCCCCACTGGTCAGCCTTGGCGGGCGCGGCTACGGCCGTTCTGATCGCCGTCTTCTTATTGAAAATGCCGATTTCGCTGGCCGCCGGGAGCTTTGTCTACGGCGCGGCTATTGGCGCCATCAAGATTGTGTGGATCGTGGTTGCCGCTGTGTATCTCTACGATATTTCTGTGGACACAGGGGATTTTGAGGTCATGAAGGCCTCTGTCGGCGGCATTACCGCGGACCGCCGCCTGCAACTGCTGCTGGTAGCGTTCTGCTTCGGCGCCTTCATTGAAGGCTGCGCAGGGTTCGGCTCGCCGGTGGCGATTGCTGGCGCGTTCATGATCGGTCTGGGATTCAAGCCCTTCCACGCCGCCGCACTGAACCTGATCGCCAACACTGCTCCGGTAGCCTGGGGCGCGATTGGCACCCCCGTACACATGCTGTTTCAAGTCGCCGGTGGAACGCCGGGCACCGCTGGTTTCATTCCTGAAGCTGACATGAACGCGATGATCGGGCGAATCCTGCCCATCACCGCCATCATTGTGCCGTTCTGGCTGGTGCGCGCCATGGTGGGATGGAAAGAAACCTTTGAAGTCCTGCCGGCCATCCTGGTGGTGGGCGTGTCATTCGCCTCCATGCAATGGTTCTGGTCCAACAAGATGGACAGCAACCTGGTGGACATCACCGCTGGCCTGTTTTCACTCCTGGTGACAGTGATCTTCCTGCTGTTCTGGAGGCCGAAAAACCTTTGGCGATTTGAAGACGAACGAGAAGGCGATACCTCACATAAGACCGCCCATGACTATAGTCACGGCCGAGTCTTGCAAGCCTGGCTGCCGTTCCTGATCCTGTCGGTTTTCGTGTTCCTCTGGGGCTGGGGACCGGTGAAGACGTGGATGAACGTGCACACTACGCCGGCGTGGAAGACAGCAGACGGCAAACCCAATGGCGGATGGGACACACCCATCCACAAGAAGGTGCTGCGCGACAAACCGGTGGTGCCCAAGCCGACGCCGGAAGGAGCCAAGTTCGATTTCGTATGGCTGTCAGCCACGGGGACCGGCTGTTTCCTGGCGGCTCTAGTGGGGGGTACGATTCGCAAGGTCAGCCCGGTGCGGTTAATGAAAATCTTCGGCCATACGGCGTGGCGCATGCGATACGCGGTGCTGGCCATCACGGCCATGCTGGGGCTGGGCTTTGTCACACGATACTCGGGGACTGACGCCATCTTGGGACTGGCATTCACCCACACGCACTGGTTCTACCCGTTCTTCGGGACCTTCCTGGGGTGGCTGGGCGTGGCACTGACGGGAAGTGACACTTCGTCCAACGCTCTATTCGGCAGCCTGCAGAAGATCACGGCCCAGCAGCTTGGCCTGGATCCCGTGCTCATGACGGCGGCGAACAGCGCCGGCGGCGTGATGGGTAAGATGGTGGATGCGCAATCCATCTGCGTGGCCACCGCTGCCACCAACCAAGTAGGCAATGAAGGCGTGATCTTCCGCTTCGTGTTCTGGCATTCCATCGCGCTGGGCGCGATTGTGGGCCTGATCGTGATGTTCTACGCCTACGTAGCTCCGAACCTGGTGCCGCACGGCGTGAAGTTCCTGGGGCAATAGCAGAAAAAGTAGAGTTCGACCAACAAGCACCGCTGGAAACGGCGGTGCTTTTGTTTTTAGCGACCGGGCTGGCGGAAATGATTCGGGCGTCGGCAGGGCGAGCCGGGAATCTGGCGGAGAGGGAGGGATTTGAACCCCCGATACCCTTTCAGGTATGTCCGCTTTCGAGGCGGATCGTTTCAACCACTCACGCACCTCTCCGCGCCGTGAGAATTCGTGGTCGCAGACTATTTTAACAGGTGCGGCCAAGCGCATGCAGCCAAGCGTCCACGTTCGTCCTAACGCCGGTTGCGGAAGAACTCCTTGAGGAGTTCTGAACACTTGTCGGCCAGGATGCCGGAAGTCACTTCCATCTTGTGGTTGAGTCCGGGGTGGTTGATGACTTGCATCAGGGAACCGGCCGCGCCGGCCTTGGGATCATCGGCGCCGTACACCAGACGCGCCACTCGAGCGTGAACCAGCGCGCCAGCGCACATGGCGCAGGGTTCGATGGTGGCGACCATCACGCAGCCTGCCAAGCGATGGTTGCCCAGCCGCTCGCCGGCGGCGCGCAGGGCGACGATCTCAGCGTGCGCCGTGGGATCGTGGTCGCGAAGGTTGCGGTTCTGTCCCCAGCCCACCAGCTCTCCATCTTTGACCACCACAGCGCCCACGGGCACTTCGCCGGACTCCGCGGCGAGGCGGGCCTGGCCCAGCGCCAGTTCCATCCAGGCGGCGTCGGCTGCTGCGCCATCAGTCGGCGTGGATTCGGGTTGGCTGGTTCTTTTCGGCATCGAAGAGGATTGACGTTGCGCGTCCTGATTCTACCGCAGCGATGAAAGCCGAGAGGCCGGCCGTTTAGTGCTCATGCCGGCTGCTGTTGTGTAGCGCAATGGATGGCGCCCAGTCCCCAGATGAAATCGCCACAGTGGATGCCCACGATCTCGTGTTTTGGCAACACGCCGGCGATGATGTTGAGGGCCGTGCGATCCCCTGGATCGTTGAATGTGGGCACCAGCACCAGCTCATTGGCGATGTAGAAATTTGCGTAGCTCGCCGGCAGGCGCTGGCCCTGAAAAGCCACAGGCCGCGGCATGGGCAGCTCAACGATCTGAAGCTTGCGGCCTTGCAGGTCAGTGGCTGCGTGCAGGCGGCGCAGGTTCTCCTGCAACGGTGCGTAGTTGGCGTCCCCGCGGCTGGGCTCGACGACGGTGAGCACGGTGTCCGGCGCTACGAAGCGCGCGATGTCATCCACGTGGCCGTGCGTATCGTCGCCCACAATGCCGCGATCCAGCCAGATGACTTTCTCAACCGCAAGATAATCGGCGAAGATCTGCTCAAGTTCCTTCTGTGAGACTCCCGGATTGCGCTGCTGCACTTTGCTCAGCAGGCATTCTTCCGTAGTGAGCATCAGGCCACGGCCATTCACGTCAATGCTGCCGCCTTCCAGGACCACGTGATACGGCTTTGCGTTGCCCCTGCTCTTGCGCAGGATGGTGGGCGCGAACTGCGGCAGCTTGAGTTTGCTGGCGATGCGGTCCGGCAACTGGTTGTCATATTTCCAGTTGGAATACTTGGCCCAGGCGTTGAAGCGCCAGTTGGTGGCGGCAACGCGGTTTTCTTTGGCATTGCGAACCACAGCGTCGCGGACCAGGAAAATTGGGCCGGAGTCGCGTGTCCAGCCGCGATTGGTGGGCCAGGTATGGAACTTCACTCGCTTCAGATCAACCTGGGCGCGGCGAAGGACGTTGCGGGCCTGGGCTTTGACTGCGGCGTCGCGCAGGATGATGTTTACGTCTTCCACGCGCGCCAGGTGGCGCACAATCTCGGCATATACCCAGGGGATGGGGCCAAATTTTCCCGGCCAGTCAGAGCGGTTCTGCGGCCAGCCGATCCACGTGGCCGCGTGGCGCTCCCATTCGGCGGGCATGCGGTAGCCAAGCGCGCGAGGTGCGGATTGACCTGTGTCCAGTTGTGCAGCCGCCTTCGCCGTCATCAATCCAAAAACCTCTGGGTGATGCCGCCGTAGCTGTCAATGCGGCGGTCGCGCAGGAACGGCCAGTTGCGGCGGACGTCTTCCAGCAACTTCAAATCGCAATGACCGATCAGGATCTCTTCTTTGTCGTGCGAAGCCTGGGCCATGATGCGGCCGAAAGGATCGCACAAAAACGATCCGCCCCAAAACTCCAGGCCTTTGCCGGGGGCCCGGCTGCCGCGTATATCGCCGAACTCGTGGCCCACGCGGTTCACCACCGCGACAAACACGCCGTTGGCGATGGCATGGGCGCGTTGCATGGTCCGCCAGGCGTCATGCTGGGCTTCGCCGTATTCGGCCTTTTCGTCCGGGTGCCAGCCAATGGCGGTGGGGTAAAACAGGATGTTGGCGCCCTGCAGCGCCGTGAGCCTGGCGCCTTCCGGATACCACTGGTCCCAGCACACCAGCGCGCCCAGCCGGCCATACGCGGTGTCAAAGGCCTTGAAGCCGAGGTCGCCGGGCGTGAAGTAAAACTTTTCGTAGTACAAAGGGTCGTCCGGAATGTGCATTTTGCGGTAGATGCCCTTGAGACTGCCGTCGGCCTCCAGGATGGCGGCGGTGTTGTGGTAGAGGCCGCGCGCGCGCCGCTCAAAAACTGACGCCACCACCACAACTTTGAGTTCGCGGGCGATGGCCGCCAGCGCGTCGGTTGTGGGGCCGGGAACCGGTTCTGCCAGGTCGAAGAGAGCGTGCTCTTCCCGCTGGCAGAAATACTGCGTGCGAAACAACTCCGGCAGGCAGATGATCTGCGCGCCCTGCTTCGCCGCCTCGCGGACTTTTTCGCAGGCGCGGCGAAGGTTGTCGTCCGGGTCGGGCGAGCAGGACATCTGAATCAAGCCAACGGTGAAGACATCAGAAGACAATCGCATTCCCCCGCAATTGTGGCAATTCCAGCAATCGCATTCTAACAAACCATCCGTTTGACTCCCGCGCAACAAACCAATTACCTTTTTTATTTCCACTTATCTCCCCTGAGGTGAAGCGTTGGCCAAGAAGCAAGAAGGCGCAGGCATTGATCGCAAGCTGCATGACCCGGTTAAAGACAAGCTCTCTCCTGTGTTCCCGCTGGATCTGTCCAAAGTCAAGAGCATCAATGACCTGGTGCGCGGCATGGCCGACACCGCTTTCACCGGTCGCCAGCTGGGCGAGTCAGTGGACGTTCTGGAAGCCATGGCCCGCGACAAAGACTGCTTCGTGGTGATGACTCTGGCCGGCGCCATGACCGTGGCCAAGCAAGGGCTGATCATCTGCGACCTCATTGACCGCGGCCTGGTTAACGCAGTGGTCTCCACCGGCGCTCTTATGGCCCACGGACTAGTGGAAGCCACCGGGCAGAAGCATTATCGCTACGACCCCAGGATGAACGACGTGGAGCTTTACGAAGCCGGCTACAACCGCGTCTATGACACCTTGGAGCCGGAGACGAATCTGGACCAGGTTGAGCTGGTGATGGAAGAAGTGCTGGGCAAGTGGGACCCGCAGCAGACCATGTGTTCATGGAAGCTGAACCGGGCCATCGGGGAGCACCTCAAGCGGCACGCTAAAGGCCGAGGCATTCTCCGGTCAGCATTTGAGAAAGGCGTCCCGGTTTTTGTTCCGGCCTTTACTGACTCTGAACTGGGGCTGGACGTTGCTCTGGCCAATCGCATGCGCGCCCGCAAAGGGCAGCAGCAACTGCATTTTGATCCTTTCCTGGACCTGAATTTCTTTGCGGAGACGCTGCTGCAGCAGCCGCGCCTGGGGATCTTTACCATTGGCGGCGGAGTGCCGCGCAACTGGGCGCAGCAGTTTGGGCCGTATTGCGAGTTGCGCGTGCGTCGCGCGGGCGAAGACGTTCCGCTCAAGCGCTATCACTACGGTGTGCGGGTATGTCCGGAGCCGGTGCATTGGGGAGGGCTGTCAGGCTCGCCTTATTCAGAAGCCATCTCCTGGGGCAAGTTTGTCCCCCCGGCGGAGGGCGGCAAATTCGGCGAAGTTTTCGTGGACGCTACGGTCGGCTTGCCGATTATGGTCGCTGCGCTGCTGGAACGGCTGGGGAAGAGCTACATGAAGAGTGCGCCCCCCACAAAGTAGCCGCGTGGGCTTCTGGGAGACGCCCCGAGAGAAGCGCGCCCTGCACTGCGTTGCTCTTGGATCCAAAATATTCAGTTGTCAAAGATCGTCTCGATCGCGGCTCATCTGGCCCGATCCGCAGCTCTAAGCTGCTTCTCCCTAGTTCTTCGTGTTCCTTCGTGTCCTGTGTGGTTAAGCCTGTCCGATCACGGCGATCACGGCGATGACGTGCGATCACGGCGATTCTTCTTGCCCCTCCCCTCCCTCTCCATCCCAAGATCTAAAAGACTTACGCGACGCATCCCAATTTGGCGTGGGTTTCAGAGGAAATGTGGACCGCAGGCGCCCTCGCCTGCGACCGGAGATTGGCGCGGAGTCTGACAGATCGTGGTGGCACCGGCACTCCTGCCGGTGCTTTCTTTCCATTCATTTTCAGGATCGACTGGCCAAAGTTCACTAAACTATTGCAATAAAACGACTTATACTATCACGACTCATAGCGAAAGTAAACCGAAAACTTAACTTGCCTCTTGTGTTTTTTGGTGGAAGCCGCAACCGCTGGCCCTCTACCGAACGGATCCGTGCCGTCGGGCCCAATCCTAGCCGACACCACTTCTCCTCAATCCGAGCCATCCGGTCGCCCTTTCACCTTGCGGCCCGCCGGCCCTTTGCATGTGATCTAGATCACTTACGCTTCTCAGCCTGAGTGCTATGCTGTGGCAACTCTTTGACCGTCTCGAAGGCCATGCCAAAGGGGGAATCATGGCTGCACCTCAGAGCATTCCGCAACAGGTAGAAACGCTTTGGCCTGTCAGATGGCGTACGGTGACGGGATCATTAGGCAAACCCGATCAGATCGCGGAGAAGTTTCGCCAAGAAGGCCTTTCCTCCGTTCACGAATTACAAGAGCTCGTTGCCAATGAGAACGAGGACAACAATGCCAGATATACTGCAATGGGTTACCTCGTAACCCTGCAGAATCACGGAGATCTGGACGCTCTCGAACTTATTCCACTTTTCGAGCGGGTAGCGCGCGCAGCATATAAATCCGCTCAATCGTCCCCGGCAAAATCCATCCTCTGTGTGGTCTATTACGATGCATTCTTTGCGCTCGCAAATCTTCGAGATCTTCAGGGACCTGACTTTCGGACTCATCCTGAAGCGATAAAAAGGCTAGTCGCACTAGCAACGGACCCAGATTTCAGAGGACTTGGCCGACGTGACGCACTGCTGGCTCTCGCTGACACGGGAGGAGATGCGAGCGCACTAGTGCCGCTTGCTTCCGGACTGATTGAATTCTGGGATGAAAATGTTCGGCGTACATTGGCTCAAGGCTTGTACAGTATCACCTCTGTTTCATGGCGAGAAAAAGCTAAGCTCTTCATACAACTGCTCCAAAAGAGCCCGGGACACCGCAATTCAATTGGAGCAAGTGAGATAAATGTGGCGATTGCAGCACCAAATCTTGCAGAATTGGAAGATTTCTTCCTCGAAGCGGCGTGTAACCCACTAAATCAGAATGATCGCATGAGCGGTATTCTCGCCGAACTCATCATTAAGTGTAGAGGCGTTGATTCAGATGAAGCTGGTGAAAAAATAAATGCCTATGAAAAGAGTCACAATCTTCCACAGGCAGCACTCCACAATTTGCGCATGCAAATGGGGGGCACTACGGCGCTCAGCGGGATCATGGGAATCCTAAAGCCGGATCTGGACAAGTACTTCCAAAAGCCGATCAATGACCTAAATGTGGAAACGCAGATAATATGGAAAAAGATACTGACAGATGCAGGAACCGGTTTTAAGGCGAGATTGTGGATGAGCATCACAGTTTTTGCTTTGGGCATCCTGCTGGTTGGCATATCCAGCTTCAAAATACTCTTCTTGGGTTTCGAAGGAGTGGCATCGGGAGTAGCTTCAATGACACCATTTGCCGCCGGCCTTGG
>JBGPLR010000079.1:0-9777 GCA_041486545.1 Terriglobia bacterium | reverse complement strand
GATCCGGTGATCGGGTCATCTGGAGATAAGGGTGATCGGAAAACCTAAAACCCGCGCCAAATTGGGATCTGCCGCGTAAGTCCTTTAGATCTTGGGATGACCAGGGAGGGGTAGGGCAGGTTTTGACGTCCGAAGTTCGAATTGACGATAGGGATCCCTCCCTCCGGTCGGGATGTTTAAGAACGCAGCTCCACCACCGTCGCCCCTGCGCCGCCTTCATTCTGCGGAGGCTCGGCCACAGTCGCCACGTGCGGGTGCTTTTGCAGATATTGCCGCAAGGCCTTGCGCAGAATGCCCATGCCGCTGCCGTGGACGATCCTTACCCGCGTCAGGCCGGCGAGGAAAGCCCGGTCCATAAACTTCTCCACTTCCTGCGTGGCCTGGTCCACGGTCTGGCCGATCACGTTGATCTCCGTGGGGGCGTTGTCATCTTCGCGGTTGAGCTGTACGGAGATTCCCCGCGAGCGCGCGGCGGCCACCGGACTTTGCGACCCACGCGAAGCGGACGAAGAAGCCGTGAACACTTCCGCAATGTCACTGCGCGGGACCTTCATCTTCATGGCGCCCATTTCCACTTCAAACGTGTTGTCGTCAACATTGCGCTTCACCAAGGCCGTCCGGCCCAGCGACTTCAGCTTCACCGTGTCGCCTTCTGAAACGTGCTTCACCTCATGCGGACGCGCGTGCGGATCGCCCTGGTCGGCGCCGGTCTTGTGGGCCACCACGCCGGCGTCAAACTGCTCCTTGAATTCGCGGCGCAGCTTGGCCATGCGCTGCTCCGCCTGTTTGGTCAGCTTCTGCTGGGCGGCGCGGTCCTGCACGGCGTTCACGGCTTCGCGCGTCTGGTACTCAAAGTCGCGCAGGAGCGATTCCATTTTGTTTTCAAATTCGCGGGTCTTCTGCCGCTGTTCTTTTGCGCCTTCAGTTTCCAGACGCTTGAGTTCTTTCTGCAGCGCCGCATCGCGTTCCTGGGCAACGCGGCGTTCACGTTCCAGGTCGCGCAACTCGGAATGCAGCTTGTCGAGGAACTTGCTGACGTCCTGCGTCTGGGTGCCCAGCTTCAAGCGCGCCGCTTCAATGATCTTCGGATTGAGGCCGAGCCTGCCGGCAATGTTGATGCCCGCCGACGCGCCCGGCACGCCGACTTGCAGTTCATACGTCGGCTGAAGCGTCTTTTCGTCGAAACCGACCGCGGCGTTCAGCACGCCTGTGGTGTTCGCCGCATAGACTTTGAGCGAAGTATGGTGCGTGGAAATGATGGTCACTGCGACGATGTTGCGGAAATGTTCGGCAATGGCCACAGCCAGCGCCGCGCCTTCTTCCGGGTCGGTGGCCGAGCCGAGTTCATCCAGCAGCACCAGCGAGTGCGTGGTGGCGGTGCGCGAGATGAAATCAATGTTGGTTACGTGCGCGGAAAAGGTTGACAGGTTCTGCTCAATGGATTGGTAGTCGCCAATGTCGGCCAGCGCGGCGTCAAACACCGGCAGGCGCGCGGTGGTGGCCGGAACCGGCACGCCGGCCTGGGCCATCATCGCCAGCAGGCCAACGGTCTTCAGACCAACGGTTTTACCGCCGGTGTTTGGGCCGCTGATGATCAGTTGGCGGTGCGCGGAATCCATTTCCAGCGTGAGCGGAACAACCTTGCGGCTTGGTTCCAAGCCGGCCACCGCCCCCGCACGCGTTTCGTGCGGCGAAGGTTCGCGTGTCAAAGCCACGCCTCTAAAATTTCGCTCCAATAAAGGATGCCTTGCGTCGCGCAACTCGAGAAAATCTTCGGTCAGTTCAGGACGGACACAATCGTAGTCGAGTCCAAAACGCGCTTTGCCGAATTGCAGTTCCACCTCGGCCATCACGTCCACGGCCACGGCGATGGCGGCGGCCTGCTCGCCGATCTTCGAAGTCATTTCCTGCAGGATGCGGCGGACTTCCGCCATCTCCTCTTCCAGCAGGCGGACGAGGTCGTTGTTCTGCTCAATGGTTTCCAGCGGCTCAATGAACACCGTCTGCCCGCTGGACGACGCCCCATGCACCACGCCGCTCACCCGCTTGCGCTGCTCGGTTTTTACCGGGATGACAAAGCGCTCGCCGCGGATGGTGACCAGTTCGTCCTGCACCGCGCCGCCTTCGGCCAGCCGGCGCAGGTAACCGCGCAGGGATTCCTGGATCATTTGCTTCTGCTTTTCCACTTCGCGGCGGATGCGGCCCAGTTCCGGCGACGCGCGGTCGTCGAGCGAGCCATCGGGCAGGATCTTGTTGCGGAAGTAGCGCAGCAGGTCAGTGAAGTCGGCGATCTGCAGGGCCAGGGCCTGCATGCCTTGCCAGCCGTTGTCTTTGAGCACGGCGTCAGGCGGATGCAGCGCCATCTCTCGCCACTCGGCGGCTTTGTCGGCGAGAAGAAGAATGTTGCGAATTTCTTCCAGCTCCAGCACCGCGCCGCTGATCTTGGATTTGGCCAGCAACTGCCGGCCGTCGAACAGGCCGGAGAACTCCAGACGACCGCCGGCGGAAAGAAACTTCCGCGTTTCGGCGGCAAGCTGCTGTTGCTGGGCGATCCAGGCGCGGTCGGCCGAAGGAACCAGCTCCGCCACCCGCGCCTTGCCCAGCGGCGAGCTGACGTAGGCCGCAAGCAGGTCGCGGAACTGGTCAAATTCCAGAACGCGCGCGGAAGAATGCTGGAGAGGCGAGGGGACCATGCATGTAAATCTTATCGCAATGACGGGACGCTCGGCCCACTCGCCGGCCAGCGCGTCGAAAGGAGGATGGCGTCACCACCGTAGACGCGCTACAGTGGTAGCCCGGCTGCGTAGATTTGGCTTACGCTGCTCGGCACTAAGTAGTTAAGGCTAACGGTGACTCCAGCGCCGCAGGCGCGATAAAGTGGTAGCCCGGCTGCGTAGATTCGGCCTACGCTGCTCGGCCACTAACTAATTGTCCATGCAAACGTTGGCCCAGCGCCACAGGCGCGAAACAGTGGTAGCCCGGCTGCGTAGATTTGGCTTACGCTGCTCGGCCACTAACTAATTGTCCATGCAAACGTTGGCCCAGCGCCGCAGGCGCGAAACAGTGGTAGCCCAGCGCGGAAGCGCTGGGTTAGCGAGTTATACAAAATTAGAGCCCCGGAGGGGCGGCACGTGTCTCACACTTTCAGCAAGAACCATCACCACATTGTCTTCAGCACCGCGGGTCGCCGCAAGACGCTCACGAAACATATCCAGCGCAAGGCTTGGGCGTACCTAGCGGGAATCTGTCGCAACCATGGGATGTTCGTCCAATCCATTGGCGGAACCGATGACCATGTGCATCTCTTGATCGAATTGCCGCCGACCCTGGCTGTGTCCAAAGCTGTCTTGTTGATCAAAGCAAATTCTTCTAAATGGCTGAACGAACAAGGAAGAGGCTTCGCTTGGCAAAAAGGATACGCGGTCTTTAGTGTGAGCGCTTCAGTCCTTCAAGCGGTGGTCAGATACATTGACAACCAGGAGGCGCACCACCGAAAGATGAGCTTTGAACAAGAGTTTATTGGGCTTCTCAAGAAACACGGAGTCGATTTTGATCCGGCGTATGTCTTTGATTAGTGTCGCGCCTACGGCGCTTTTGGATTTATCGCTCGCTTACCCAGCGCTTCCGCGCTGGGCTACCACTGTACCGCGCCTGCGGCGCTGCTTCAGTTTGGAACCTGTGTATCCCGTGAACTAAATAGCGCCATGGATGCGCTGTTTCGTGTGCTTCCGAAAATACGCTAAACTTCTCTTGCTATGGCCTTTCCTGTAACCCGCCTTCGCCGCATGCGCCAGTCTGAGCCGCTGCGCTCCCTGGTGCGTGAAACCCACCTGGAGCCCGGCAACTTCATCTATCCGCTGTTTGTCTGTCCGGGCGAACGCGTGCGCAAAGAGATCAGTTCCATGCCCGGCGTCTGCAACATCTCGGTGGACGAAGCGGTGAAAGAAGCGCGCGAAGCCAAGTCGCTGGGGCTGGGCGGAATCATTTTGTTCGGCCTGCCGGAGAAGAAAGACGAAGTCGCCACCGGCGCCTGGGCGGACGACGGCATTGTGCAGCGCGCCACGCGGGCCATCAAGCAGGCAGTCCCCGGGCTGGTGGTGATCGGCGACGTCTGCCTCTGCGAGTACATGTCGCACGGGCACTGCGGGATCGTGAAGCACAAGAAGTCCGGCGGAAGCACGCCGCGCGTGGTGGTGGTGAATACGCGGGAGCAGTTGTCCGCGGCCGCTACCAAGGTTGCGGAAACGGCGGTGGCCGCTGAATACGAAATTGAGAATGACGCAACGCTGGACATCCTGGCCAAGACCGCGGTCTCGCAGGCCGAAGCCGGCATGGACATCATCGCGCCCTCAGACATGATGGACGGCCGCGTCGCCGCCATCCGCAAAGGCCTGGATGATGCAGGCTTCGCGAACACGCCTATCCTTTCTTATGCGGCCAAATTCGCTTCGGGGTTCTACGGGCCTTTCCGCGAAGCCGCCGACTCGGCGCCCCAGTTCGGCGACCGCCGGTCGTATCAAATGGACGGCGCCAACGTGCGCGAAGCCATGCGCGAGATCGCGCTGGACATCAAGGAAGGCGCGGACATGATCATGGTGAAACCCGCCATGCCCTATCTCGACGTGATCCATGAAGCGCGCCGCCGCTTTGATGTGCCCGTCGCCGCGTATCAGGTTTCCGGCGAGTACTCCATGCTGCAGGCGGCGTTCGCCAAAGGCTGGCTGGAGCGCGACCGCGTGATGATGGAGTCATTGCAGTCCATCAAGCGCGCGGGGGCAAGTTTGATTCTGACTTATTTCGCGAAGGACGCGGCTAGGCTGCTGGGGTAAATCGATTTGCCGAGACTTGATCAGCGAGCCGACGGTTGTTTCATCGTGAAGCACTATTATCACGATAACTCGACGTGGCAAATCGATGCTGACGGCGTTCAATATCTAAACAATCTTGGAATTCGGACAGGGGATTTGTTCTCGACAGATGTCTTCATGCACTTGGTGGTTTCGGGACTCGTGTATACGAGCAGTCGACCCCGACCAGCCGGAGCAAGTTACCCTTCCGCAGAATCTTCCAGTTCGGATCCAGAACTCCAAACTGCAGCTAAACACGCTTTTGGCTTCTTGTATCGACGAGAATATGTTGAAGTTTACAAGATCCTTGCTCCGCACCTTCGCAGGACAATTACAGCCGAAGATTTTACTAAGCGAGTTACCAGTAATCTAGAACGCTTCGTCGCATCATGCACAATCCGGCTCGTGACATCCTTCCCGATCCAGAACGTGCACCTCAAGGAAATAGATCGCATCGGGACCGTTGTAACCGACTTCAAATTGACCGATAAAGAACAGTATCTCGGAAGAAGAGAAACATGGTGCCGCGAAAACGGAATTTGGTGTTGGTGGTGGCGTGACTGGAATGAGAAGACCTGACTAATCTTTCATTCGCGAGTTTCGCGTGCATTCGCGGCGCAAAGCTTGTCACGCGTGCGGCTCGGCCTCATCCTCTTCATCCTCTTCTTCCTCGTCATCGCCCCGGGCCACGCGGTGCAATCGTCCAATGTTCTTGAACGTTCCCAGCGCCACGGCCAGCATGGCGATCACCACCAGTCCAGCGGCGCCGTAGCGCAGCCACACTCCCGGACCAATTTGCTTTTGTGATTCCAGCAGGCCCTGCACGTCCTTCTGATATGCGTCTCTGGCTGCCATCTCAGAATCAAAAGCGCCCAGGTCTTTCCTGCCGGTGCGATAGCGATTGAGCAAGTCCTCAGGCAGTCCCTGCCCGGCCGGAACCTGCCTGCGCTGTTCGATGATGGGCTGGGCGAACTGCGAATACCATTGCTGCTCGCGCGCCACCATGTCCTGCAGCAGCTTGTCGCCCTGCGTCGCGGGGTCCTGCTGCGCCAGCCGTTCCACCAGGTCTTTGTTGAGACGGATCAGGTCGGCGTTGGCGCTGTTGCCGTCCAGCAGGAAGCGGTGCAGGGCCGTGTCCATGCTGTCCAGGGCGAAAATGGCTTCTTGCCGAGTCTGGTACTGTCGCAGCGCGACGGCGTGATTGCTGATGGCGCTGTCCAGTTGGTGGAGATGGTAAGCAGTCCATCCCAGACCTACCGCGGCAAGCAGGCTGAGCAAGAGCAGGGCGAACGCGAACAAGCGGGCCATTGCCGCGGGACGGCGGGCTGGCGTAGTAACCACAAGGTCTGACGGAGTCATGGCGCAAGAAGGCTAGCACAGGTCGCCGGTACGTCACACACGCATCACCGGCCGTTTGGCGGACCGGCGTGCCACTTCCTTGAAGCCCGCATCGGCAAAAGTCGGCAGCAGCCCGGTCCAGACAAACGGGGGAGGAAGCGTCCCCTTGCCCAGATCTTGCGGATAGCCTTCCACAATCTTTGCGCCCTGGCTTTTGGCGAACTTCACCGCTGCTTGCAGCAGCGGCACGCTCACGCCTTGGCGGCGAAAGTCGCGCGCGATGAAAAAGCAGGAGACGGACCACACCACTTTATCGTCCACCGGCGCGAGCACGCGCGAACGCTCCAGAGCGGGATAATCTTCCCGCGGCGCCACTGCGCACCAACCAACGGGCTGCTTGCCGGCGTAAGCCAGCACGCCCGGCGGCCGGCCCCGTGCCACCAGCTTCTTGAAAGCGCGTTTGTTGCCTGCGCCTTTTTGCGCGTCAAATTGCGCCCGTGAAAGCCGCCAGGTCATGCACCAGCAGCCTCCGCAAGCGCCCTTGGCGCCGAACAGCGTTTCCAGATCGGGCCAGCGCTCCGGGGTGAGCGGATGGAATTGAAACTTGGCCACATTCATCGATTACTTCGGCGCCGCTTGCACGGCAAGTGCGCCGGGCTTTGCGCGCCGCCAATCATCTTTTTAGCTTCCTGACGATCCATATCAGGAGAACCGCGCCCAGAATGCCTACCAGGATGGTGTAAATGAGTCCGCCTCGTCCGGCGAACCCCAACAGGCTCATGAGCCAACCGCCTACCACGGCGCCAATGATGCCCAGAACAATGTCCCCGATGACACCATAGCCTGAGCCTTTCATGATCTTGCCTGCAGCCCAACCGGCAATCAAACCCACCAGAATCCACCAAATGAGATTCGTCATACGCCCTCCTTGCAAGGGCAGCGCCATGCTGGCCCAATGCCAACCCCGCGCTGGAATTGCGAGCGCCATCCTAACTCGTTTCCCGCCAGATTGTCCCGTACGAATCCTTCGGGTTCCCAGCGTGATCTAATGCAGCAGGAACGCGAAGCGAGATCGTGAGCGGGTCCGGGCCAATGGCCAAGGGCTGATGGCTGCTTTACAATCAGTTGTTTGTCTTCGTGTGATTTTCTTTGCAGGAGAGCGTTGCCTTGCCAGACACCATCTATGACGTTGCCATTATCGGCGGAGGCCCCGGCGGATACACCGCCGCCTTCCGCGCCGGCCAGCTTGGATTGAAAACCTGCCTGATTGAAAAAGCCGACAAGCTGGGCGGGACCTGCCTGCACGTGGGCTGCATTCCCACCAAGGCGCTGCTGTTTCACGCCGAAGTTTACGACCACATCAAGTCGGCGGAAAAGTACGGCATTGACGGCCTGGGCGCGGGCAAGGTGAACTGGAAAACCATTCAGGACCGCAAGAACCAGATCGTCGCCAAGCACACCAAGGGGCTGGACTTTCTGGTCCGCAAGAACAAGGTGGACCGCGTGCTCGGCTTCGCCCGCCTGACCGGTCCGGCCAAGGCCGGCGTGCACACCGTGGAAGTCACCGCCGATGGCGGAGCTAAATCGCAAGTCCAGGCCAAGAACCTGGTCCTGGCCACCGGTTCCTTCGCGCGCTTGTTGCCCGGGTTGCAAGCGGACGATCGCATCCTCACCAACATTGAAGTACTCAGCCTTCCGGCGATCCCCAAGTCCATGATCATCATCGGCTCCGGCGCGGTGGGCGTGGAATTTGCTTCCGTCTACCGTTCGTTTGGCGCGGAAGTCACGGTCATTGAAATGCTTCCGCGGGTGGTTCCCGTGGAAGACGAAGACGTGAGCAAAGAACTTCTCCGCAGCTTCAAGAAGAAAGGCATCAACTGCTTCGTCAATACCAAGGTTGAAAAAGTCGAAAAGACCAAAGACGGTGTTTCCGTCAGCTTCACGCCGCAGGGCGAAGCCCAGCAAAAACTCGAAGCCGAAAAAGTTCTCATCGCCGTGGGCCGCGGGCCGAACACCGAAAAGATCGGGCTGGAGAAGCTGCCCAACATCAAGACTGAGCGCGGTTACGTCCATGTAAACGAGTGGATGGAAACCGGAGAAAAAAGCATTTACGCCATCGGGGACATCGTGGCCGGCTTCCCGCAACTGGCGCACTCCGGCGCCATGTCCGGGATTGTCGCGGTGACGCGCATCGCCGGCAAACCCGCCAAGCCGATGAACAAACTTCGCATCCCCGGCGCCACGTATTGCGAACCACAGATCGGCAGCGTGGGGATCACCGAAGCCAAAGCCAAGGAGCTTGGCTTGCAAATCAAAGTCGGCAAGTTCCCGTTTACCGCCAACTCCAAGGCCACCATCCTGGACCAGCATGAAGGCTTCATCAAGGTGATCGCCGACGCAAAATACGGCGAGATTCTGGGCGTCCACATCATCGGCCCGCTGGCGACGGAGCTGATCGCTGAAGCCGTGGCCGTGATGGAACTGGAAGGCACGGTGGACGACCTGATGTTTACCGTCCACGCGCATCCCACGGTGTCAGAAGGCATGCTGGACGCTTTCAGCGCGGTGGAAGGCAAAGCCATCAACGCGTAGAGAAGCAAAGAGCAATTGGCAACTAGCAATTAGCTTGGCAGCCTTTAAGCGCGACGAAGCGATTTCGACCCTAGGCGGCTTTAGCTGAGCTAATTGCTTACCACTGATTCTCACTGATGACACTGATAGACTGAAGAGTGTGGCGAGGCCGACTAGCGTGCCGAGCCACGCTGCCACAATCGCTGATCAGGGCCGGGGAAAGCCTGGGCCGTCGGCGGTTTGGAGCGGAGCGACAATGCTAAGAGTTATAAATGTCGTCTGGCTCGGCCGCGTGGATTACTCCACCGCTCTTGACCTGCAGCAGACGCTGGTCAATCTGGTCAAAGAAGGCCGCATCGGCCATACGCTGCTGCTGCTGGAACATCCTCCGGTCATCACGCTGGGCCGCAACGCCAGTGAAAACAACATCGTTGCTTCGCGGGAGTTTCTGGCTGCCAAAGGCGTGGAACTCTTCGAGACCAACCGCGGCGGCGACGTGACGTTTCACGGGCCCGGACAGCTCGTCGGCTACCCCATCTTCAATCTGCGGGCGACCGATGTGCCTGCTGGCGAGCCGCGCATGGGCGCTGTGGATTTTGTCCGCAAGCTGGAAGAAGTCCTCATTCGCACCTGCGGCGACCTGGGCGTTGTCACCGAACGCATTCCCGGGCTCACCGGCGTGTGGACGCAGGCGGCGCCGGCAGCCCCACAAAAAGCGCCCGCGGCCCTGCAAAGAAAGATTGCCGCCATTGGCGTGCACATTTCGCGCGCCGTCACCTCGCACGGCTTCGCGCTGAACGTGGACACCGATCTCGATTACTTCAAACTGATCGTCCCTTGCGGCATCACCGACAAGCCGGTGACGTCTCTGGCGCAGGAACTCGCTAGCCTGCAACCGCCCCGGCCAACGCCCACGCTGGAAGACGTGGCGCAAATGGCGTCGCGTAATTTCGGCCGTGTGTTTGAAGCGCAGACGCTGTGGCTGGAATCACTGGACGCGCTGCTGCAAGCAGCTCCCGAG
>JBGPLR010000078.1:0-9921 GCA_041486545.1 Terriglobia bacterium | reverse complement strand
TACACGGCCAGCGTTCACCTGGGCAATCGGAATCCCTGCCAACCGTGACATCTCGCCCGGATGTGGAGTGAGCACACGGATTCCCATAGGATTGACTTCGTCATCCGGCTGGATTTCCTCAGCCATGCCTTCGAACGCGTTAAGAGCGTCAGCGTCAATCACGATCGGCTCAGAGCAGATGCCCACGAGATCACGAACAAATTCCGCCGTCTCTTGGTTTCGCGAAATTCCCGGCCCAACCACTAATACTGACTTTCCCGCCAGCCAGCGTTCCCGTCTGGCGAGAGCGAGAATTGCAATAGTGCCGTCCGCGGTTTCTTCCAGCGGCTCGGTCATGAGTTCGGGAGCAACGGCAGCGATGGTGGGCTGCACTGATTTCGGGCAGGCAACGGTAACCAGCCCGGCGCCGGCACGCAGAGCCGCTAGCCCAGCCATGGCGGCAGCGCCGGCTTTGCCTACCGACCCGCCGATAACCAGCACATGCCCGAAATCGCCCTTGTGTGCATCGGGATGGCGCGGACCCGAAAACACCTGAAAATCTGAGCCGGTCAAGACGTCCTGATGCAGCTTGCCAACCTCCGCAATCACCTTGGACGGAGAACCGATAGGGGCAATCGCGATAGGACCATCCGTAAGGTTGGCGAATACCAGCGCGGGTTTCGGGGCCGTGAACGAGATGATGCCATCAGCTTGAATCAGGGTGGCACCGCGCTCTGGTGGTTCGCTTTGGTCAACATCCGCGCCCGACGGCACATCCACGGCGACAATCCAAGCCGACGAGTCGTTTATCAAAGCTACAGCTTTTTCTGCTACTCCCTGCAGCGGCGGCTTGAACCCTGTCCCTACGATTGCATCCACGATCAACTCAGCTTGAAGCGCCTGTTGAACGTCAGCTTTGCCGAAATCCGCTTCGTCGCTGACCCAGAGCGGCGTGCCCGGCAGCTTCTTGAACATCGCTAAAGCATCGCCGCGCAGATCGTCGCCGGACTTGGCAAGAATAATGACCGAAACCTTCTTGCCGGCTTCGTTCAGCTTGCGCGCGGCGACGAAGCCATCACCGCCGTTGTTGCCTTTGCCGCAGACCACGCAGACGGAATTGAAATCAAAATGCTTCTGCGCGAACTCCGCCACAGCCGTACCCGCGTTCTCCATGAGAGTGAGTGAAGGCACGCCATACTGCTCGGTGGTGAGGCGGTCAATCTCCCGCATTTCTGCGGCGGTTACGATCTTCATAAGAACGGCGACGCAGCCTGGGTGGCCAGCTTTTCCAATTTGGCCAACTGGCCGGGTTCGCCCATGGCAATCAGGTAGTCGCCGGTGCCGATGATTTCCTGGGCCTTGGGATTGAAGCGGGTTTCGCCGTCGGCGCGGCGAATGGCCAGAATCATGATGCCGAAGCGGTGGTGCAAGCCGGAGCCGCCCACGGTGGTTTGCGACAAGGCCGACCCTTCGCCCACGCGGACTTCTTCAATGATCATTTCAAACACGCCGGCCCGGGCAGTGGTGATGTCCAGAAAATCCAGGACGTTGGGACGGAGAAAACTCTGCGCGATGCGGTGCCCGGCCGCGGTGTAAGGCGAGATCACCACGTCAGCCCCGGCGGTCTTCAGGTGCTTTTGCGCGTGTTCTTCACTGGCGCGGGCAATGATCTTGAGCCGCGGATTCAGGCTGCGCGCGGTGAGCACGATATAGATATTGGTGGCGTCGGTGGTGGTGGCCGCCACCAGGCCAATGGCGTGCTCAATGCCGGCTTCGCGCAGGACCTTTTCGCTGGCCGCGTCGCCCAGGAGAACCAGCCATTTGGCGTCCAGCTCGGCGACGCTCTTGGGGTCAGTCTCCACAATCACAAAGGCGCAAGGCTTGCGCGCCAGTTCGTGGGCCACACTGTTGCCCACCCGTCCGGCGCCGCAGATGATGTAGTGATTTTTCAGGTTGGCCACGTCACGTTGCATACGGCGCCTTCCGAACACCTTGACCAATTCGAATTCTAGCAAAGCCTGGGTCAGCGCCCCGATCATCAGGAAGACCAGTCCGACCCCGGCGGTGATCAGCGCTATGTTGAAGACGCGTCCGGCGTGCGAGAGCGGGCGGACCTCCTGATACCCGATGGTGCTCAGGGTGATCACCACCATGTAAAAGCTGTCAAACCAGCTCCAGCCTTCAATGTAGTGAAATCCCACGGTCCCCGCGGCGGTGAGCACCAGCAGGGCGATCGCGCAAATCTTGAGCAGACGGAAACTTTGCAGGTTCAGGGCGGGACTCCTGACTTACGTTGATTCTAAAACAAAAGCCCTCCGACAGAGCGGAGGGCTTGAAGAACCAAACGGCCAGGTTACTTAGACTGCAGCGCGGTGGCTGGTCCCTTTTGCACCTTGCTGTGCTTAATGCTGTACGTGAAATAGATAACCATGCCAATCGCCAGCCACACGATCAAGCGAATCCACGTATCTCCGGGAAGGGACCGCATGAGCCAGAGGGCTGCCGCCATGCCACAAATAGGAGTAAACGGAACCCATGGGGTCTTGAACGGACGCGGCATGTCAGGACGTTTACGACGAAGGACCCAGACGCCCGCACACACAATGACAAACGCCAGCAGCGTGCCAATGCTTACCAGTTCACCCAATATGCCGATGGGAATCAGCGCGGCGAAGAACGCTACGAAGATGCCCACGATGATGGTTGACTTCCAGGGGGTGCGGAACTTGGGATGAACTTCCCCGGCCCATTTCCAGAGCAGACCGTCGCGAGACATGGAGTAGAACACGCGGGATTGCCCCAGCAACATCACCAGCATCACCGTGCTTAACCCGGCGATGGCGCCGGAGTTCACCAGCAGGCTGCCCCACCACACGCCTGTCGCGGCCATGGCCAGAGATACCGGAGCAGCTACGTTCAACTGCGAATAGTGCATCACGCCAGTCAGCAGAAAAGACACCACAATATAAAGGACAGTGCAGATGCCTAGTGAGCCCAGGATTCCAATAGGCATATCTTTCTGTGGGTTCTTGGCTTCCTGAGCCGCAGTGGATACGGCGTCAAAACCAATGTAAGCAAAGAACACAACAGCGGCCCCGCGAGCGATGCCCGACCAGCCGTAGATACCGTATTGCCCGGTGTTCGGTGGAATAAACGGTGTCCAATTGGCTCTTGCCTGGGCCATGTGATGGGCAACGTAGTTGCCGGCCACGGCGATGAAGATCAGCACCGCTGCCAGCTTCACGAATACGATGGCGGAATTAAAGTTGGCTGATTCTTTAATGCCAAAAACCAGAACCGCAGTTACCATCAGAATTCCAAGAAAGGCCACCAGATTAAAAACAGCAGTCACATGCGGCAAGGTATGCCAGTCGATTCCCGCATCCGTCAAAGTCTTTTGGACGGTGACCAATGGCAACCATTTGTTCTGATACATCACCATCTGCGTGCCCGGGACGTTGATCAGCGTTGGAGGCAAGTTGATACCGAAGCCTTGCAGAAACGCAACGATGGTACCGGCCCAGCCAGATGCCACCGTGGCGGCTCCGAAAGCGTACTCCAGAATCAAATCCCAGCCGATGATCCATGCAAATATCTCGCCGAGAGTGGCGTAGCCATATGTATAGGCAGATCCAGCGATCGGGATGAGAGAAGCAAACTCCGCGTAGCACAAGCCGGCAAAGACGCATCCGGTTCCCGCAAAGATATAGGACAGCACAATGGCCGGACCGCCGAATTGGGCCGCTGCGGCCCCCGTCAAAACAAAAATACCGGCGCCGATGATGGCACCGATTCCGAGTGTAATGAGATTGACTGGTCCCAAAGCCCTCTTCAGACTGTTTTCGCCTGTTTCGCTGGCTTCGGCCGTCAGTTGTTCCAGGGGCTTGGTCGCCAAGAGATTGGCCATGCGGCTTACTCCTTTTTTATATGGTTGATTTCAAGATCACGCCCGCGTCATGCCTGCTGTGCGTCGCGACCAGATCAGATACACCGGAATTCCCAGCAGCACAATGATCAGTCCCGGCCAAGTGTATTGCGGTTTATAGCGCAATAATACGACATCAATAAATAAGGCCATCACAATATACAAGGCAGGCAGTATCGGATAGCCGATTGCCTTGTATGGCCTTTCGGCATTCGGCTGCGTGCGCCGGAGCACGAACAACCCGGCGATGGTCAATATATAGAAGACCAGCACGGCAAAAATAATGTAGTCGAGCAACTGGCCGTAAGTGCCGGATAGACACAGGATGCAGCACCAGATGCCCTGCACGACGAGTGCATTCTTCGGCGTGTGGAACTTGGGCTCGACTTCTCCAACGGACTTGAAGAACAAGCCGTCTTTGGCCATGGCGTAATAGACGCGCGCGCCGGAGAGGATCAGCCCGTTGCAGCAGCCGAAGGTGGAGATCATGATGGCAATGGCCATGAGCGCCGCGCCCGTGCCGCCGAACATCTGCAGCATGGCGGCGGTGCCCACGCGGTCAGCCGTCGCGTACTTGATGCCGCGGGCCAGGACCGAAGCGCCGTTGGGGTCGCCACTCAAGGGCAGCACGTTCAGATAAATGAAGTTTACGGAAATGTAGAGCAGGATGACCACGCCCGTACCCAGCGCCAGCGAAAGCGGCAGATTGCGCTTGGGGTTCTGGACTTCACCGGCGGTAAAGGTCACGTTGTTCCACGCGTCGGCGGAAAACAGCGAGCCCACCTGCGCGACGGCCAGGATGGTCAGCGTTCCCACCAGCACGGTTGGCCCTCCCTCGCCCACCTGCACGGTGTGCTGCGCGTTCAGGGCGGCATTGTGCCAGAAGTTGCTGAAGTTGGCGGCCACAGCCTGAGCATTGCGTCCCACAAAAATTCCAGCAAACACCAGCGCAGCCAGCGCGGAAACTTTGGCGATGGTGAAAACGTTCTGCACCGCCGCGCCCAGTTTGAGCCCAAACGTATTCAACACGGTCAGGAAGATGATGATGACGATGCCGCAGAGGTTCTGGGTGTTCAGGCCCACGTCCATGTTGCCCAGCACCATGGGGCCGATGTGGATCGGCGGGACTTTCCACAGGTGGACGATCCAGTGGTCGGCGGCTATGCCGGGGAAAAAATATCCCAGAAATTTTCCAAAGGCCACGCCCACGGCCGCGATGGTCCCGGTCTGGATCACCAGGAACAGCGTCCATCCGTAGAGAAATCCCCACAGCGGCCCGAGCGCTTCACGCAGGTAAACGTATTGGCCGCCGGCTTTGGGCATCATGGCGGCAAGTTCGCCGTAGCTGAGCGCGCCGACGATGGTGAGGAAGCCGGTGACCGCCCAGGCGGCAATCAGCAGCGCGGGCGAATCGGTGAGCCGCGCAATATCAGCCGACACAATAAAGATGCCCGAGCCAATCATGGACCCCATCACCAGGGTGGTGGAACTGGTCAGCCCCAGTCCTTTGACCAGGCCTTCGCTGGTAGTCTGCGCGTTGTTCGAGCCAAGCTCTGCCGAGGTGGACATAATTTGTTCCGTATGTTTTACCCTAAAACGCGGAGAAAAGCTGCAACTGCTTTGGCCGGAGACTCAAGAAGGTCAGAGATCACGGCCACCGAGTCTGCCCCCGCGGCTTTGACTTGCAGGCAATTCTCGCGGGTAATGCCGCCAATGGCCACCAGCGGCTTAGTTGTGGCCGCTCGCGCCTGGCGCACACCTTCCAGTCCGATCACCGGATCAGGATTGGCCTTGGACGCCGTAGCAAACACCGGGCCAACGGCGATGTAGTCCACCGGCCATGCGTCGGCTTCGCGGACCTGGGCGAGAGTGTGCGTGGAGAAGCCGATGAGATGCGGGGCATCGGGTGATCGGGTGATCGGGTGATCGGGTGATCGGACGTCATGGCCCATGTCTTCAGCTCTGCGTGCAGCAATCGCATCCAAGATTCGGCGTGCGGCGACGGGAGAAAGATCGTCCTGGCCCAAATGGACGCCGTCAGCGTCGCAAAGCAGCGCGAGATCGAGGCGGTCGTTGACGATGAACGTCGCCCGGCCCAGCGTGATGCGACGCAGTTCGCCAGCGTGGCGGAGGAAGATCCGCGGACCAGAAGACTTATCGCGATATTGCAAAATGCCCACGCCTGCGGCGACAAGCTGTTCGGCAAAGTCCAGCATCGCCGCCAGCGGGTCTGGCCTTCCGGCGAAGCAAGAGAAGTCGAGGATGGGGTAAAGGGCAGGCAGGCGCATTGGTCACGTCTTGTCTGATTTAGTGTGCCATTGCAACAATGACTCACGGAAAGCCTTAATATATATACAAAGAACGCAAGGAGGCGGGTTTGAAACGTATTTTCGTTATCATTGCGGCAGGCCTTCTCGCCTGCACGCCCCTGCAATCCCAGGAAAAGGAACAGGACCGCCTGCAACATGCGGGCGAAGTCATGACCGAGATCCTGAATATTCCTGACAGCATTCCCCGCGCAATTCTTGACCGGGTGGAGTGCGTCATCGTTTTTCCTTCGGTAAAGAAGCTGGCTGTTGGCGTGGGCGCGAGTTATGGCCGCGGAGCCATGACGTGCCGCAGCGGACCAAACTATAGCGGTCCGTGGGGACCGCCGGCCATGTATGCGCTGGAAGGCGGCAACATCGGATTGCAGCTGGGCGGCCAGGCCACCGACTTTGTTCTGATGGTGATGAATCCCAAAGGCGTGGATTCCATCTTGAAGAGCAATATCAAGCTGGGGGCTGACGCCTCCGCCGCCATCGGACCCAAGGGACGCGATGCCGAAGCCGCCACCGACGCGCGCCTGAACGCTGAGATCCTCACTTACTCGCGTTCGCGAGGCCTGTTCGCCGGTGTGTCCCTGGAGGGCTCAACCTTGCGCCAGGACGTGGGCGCCAACGAGAAAATCTACGGCCGCAAAGTCACGGTGCGGGAGATCGTCCGCGGCAACGCCGTGTCCACCCCTGAGGCCGGACAACTGCTGGTCTCGGCACTGCAGAAGGCGTCGCCCAAGAACATGTCCGACCCCAAGTCATTGGAGAACGAGCCGCCGGTTGCCAACAAGCCGATTGCCGACAAGAAGGAATAGCGGATTCATTGCAACCTCTGCGACCTCCGCAGTCGTCGTCTCGATTCCCGATCCCGGCGATGACGCGCGATCTCGGGTTTTTCAATTTTCCAGATTTTGGCAATTCCGGCGATTCTGGCAATCTCTCGGATGCCCTCGCCCTCCCCGGTCATCCCAAGTTCTAAAGGGGTTACGCGACACATCCCAATTTGGCGTGGGTTTGCGGAGTCGGCTCGGTTTGCCTAATGGCTAACGGCTAAGTGCTAAGAGCTGGTTCCCCGCTATTTGCTTTGTTTTCAAAGACCTATCCCACTTCACACCCTTGAGGCGCAGCTCGATGCTACCAGATTTCTATTAGCGAATCAAGTACGAAGTAGTACATCGTTACAACGGCAAGTGGATTCTAGTTCAGAAATATTCGCGAACATTCGCGTGAATTCGCGGCGAGCATTTCAGTCGATAGGGGTCCGTCCCCTTGGGCTTCGTTCAGGGTTTCGGGCCTGCGGCCCTCAAGCTAAATCACTCGGGATAAAGAAAAGCGCCGGCTACTTCCCCGCCCACGGCGGCGTGACGCCGTTCATGCGTGCGTAGGCGATCAGTTGTCCCATGTGCTCGTTGGCGTGGACGATGATGCGGAGATACATGCCGTCCACCGTGGCGTCGCGGTCAGCAATGTGGACTTTGCGCTCCAAGTCCTTGGGCGTGGCCGCCAGGTGGGCCGTCTTCACCGCTTCCAGCGAGCGCTTGAGCCAGGCGATGACTTCCGCCTTGCTGGTCACCGACTTTTCGGCCTTTTCCACGGTTTCAATCTTTAAATCTTCCGGCATTTTGGGGCCGGTGACGCTCAGCAAATAGAAATTGGCGATCACCAGGTGCATGTACACCTCGCTGGTGGAACGCACGCCCGCCGCCGGACGCCACGCGAATTTCTCCGCCGGCGTGGCTTCAGCCAGGGCGATCAGTTGCGCGGAAACATGGCGCCACTCGCCGTCATAGCCCTGCCAAAGGCCCTCGGGCGCCTGGGCAAAGGTGGCGCTGGCCATGGTGAAGAGCAACATCAGAACAAAGGTTTTCATCACATGAACTCCTTGCGGCATTTATCCGGACAAACTCTGCGAAGCGAAAACGTTATCACGGATGGCGACACATGGGGAGATCGCCGACATCGCACGTCATCGCCGACAGCGGAAAAGCAAATCTCACCACGGAGGCACGGAGACACGGAGAAGAAACACGCAAGATCGGGTGATCTGGCGATCGGGTGATCGGGTGATCTGAAAAACAGACTTCACCGCAAAGGTCGCGAAGAACTGAAGAGAAGGGAGAGACGGACTAGCTTGAGTCATGATTCGCGACCATTCGCGTAAATTCGCGGCGAGATGAGTCGCCATCCTAGAGGCAGAAGCTCACCACTGATCAACACGGATGACACTGATCGAAAAAACCGCACCGGCAGGAGTGCCGGTGCCACACGAGCCTCGGAATTCGCATAGGATGGGTCGCCGTGATCAGAAAGCAAAGCTAGGTTCACCGCAGAGACGCGGAGACGCGGAGAAAAATGGGAAGGCAGAGGCTAGCTCAGAAATATTCGCGAACATTCGTGCAAATTCGCGGCGAGCATTTCAGTCGATAGGGCTCCCTCGCTCGGGATAAAGATAGACGATAGGGGTCCCTCGCCGGGCTCGGGATAAAGACAAGAGCGCCAAAGAAAAAGTCACACCGCGGCCGCCGCGTCCAGCGCCCGCTCCTCCTGCAACTTCGCCAGGAAGCGTTCCATGTACTTGGTGTCAAAGTTGCCTGCCTGGAAATCGGGGTCGGCGAGGATGCGGCGGTGCAGCGGAATCGTAGTATGAATGCCTTCCACGATGAACATCTCCAGCGCGCGCCGCATGCGCATGATGGCTTCCGCGCGGTCCTTGCCGTGGCTGATGAGTTTGGCGATGAGCGAATCGTAATAAGGCGGGATCACGCCTTCGGCGTAGGCGGCCGTGTCCATGCGAATGCCCAGGCCTCCCGGCGTATGGAAGGTCTTGATCTTGCCCGCGGACGGCGTGAACTTTTCCGGGTGCTCGGCGTTGATGCGGCACTCAATGGCGTGCCCGCGGCGGCCTTTGCGGTCCAGGCGGGGGATGATGTCCGCCAACTTGGCGCCGGCGGCCAGCAGGATTTGCGACTTCACCAGGTCAATGCCGGTGACCATCTCGGTGACGGGATGCTCCACCTGGATGCGGGTGTTCATTTCAATGAAGTGCAGGCTGCGGTCTTCGTCCATGAGGAACTCAACCGTGCCGGCATTCACGTATCCGATTACGGCCAGTGTTTCAGCCACCATCTTCCCCATGCGGGCACGGAGTTCGGGGGTGAGCGCAACCGAGGGCGATTCCTCCAGCAGCTTCTGGTGGCGGCGCTGGATGGAGCACTCGCGCTCGCCGAGCGAGACCACTTTGCCAAACTGATCGGCAAGGACCTGGAACTCGATGTGGCGCGGCTGTTCGATGAACCTTTCCATGTAGAGGTCGCCGTTGCCGAAGGCGGCCGCCGCCTCCGATTGTGCCGCCTGAAACAGGTTGGGAAGTTCCTGCTCGCTGCGGATGACCCTCATGCCGCGTCCGCCGCCGCCGGCCGACGCTTTCACGATGACCGGGAACCCCACCTGGCGCACCCACTCGGCCGCTTCCCCCGCCGACTGCACCACGCCTTCGGAGCCGGGGAGGATGGGCACGCCGGCTTGC
This sequence comes from Terriglobia bacterium, assembly GCA_041486545.1. GTDB lineage: Bacteria > Acidobacteriota > Terriglobia > Terriglobales > Acidobacteriaceae > Angelobacter. Next base: position 176 of record JBGPLR010000078.1, on the reverse strand, counting down.
TTCATCGCCTGCCGCGCCTTTTCCTTTTCCCCCATCAGGCGCGTGACATCCGGCGGCGGCCCGATGAACTTGATGCCGCAGGTCTCGCAGACTTCGGCGAAGTTGGCGTTCTCGCTGAGCAGGCCATAGCCGGGGTGGATGGCGTCCACGTTGGCAATCTCGGCAGCGCTGATGAC
>JBGPLR010000077.1:0-9976 GCA_041486545.1 Terriglobia bacterium | reverse complement strand
CCTGTTCCTGCTGTACTTTCCGGTAGCCAAGATCAGCGGCTATGCCATTGATCTACAAAAAGGTCTTGATGCCCTGGAAAACCACGATGCCCGAACGGCCGTTGCGCATCTGGAGAAATTTGTGGCCGCCAAACCGGATGACGCCATCGGTCACATCCTTCTGGCCGAAGCCTACGTTGAACAAGGCAAGCCGGAATTGTCCATTCCACTGTTCCAGAAGTGGCTTTCCGGCAAGATCGCGTATGCAGATGGATATAAGTATTATGGCCGCGCATTGCGCGCTACCGGCAAGCTGGACGAAGCCGAGGTCGCCCTGCAAGCATCTATCGGGCTGGATGCGAAGGACGCGGAGACGCATCACGAACTGGCCGCTGTCATGTTGGCGCAAGGAAGAACTGCGGAGGCCCAGCGCGAAACCGATTTCGCCAACAAACTTGAGCAGGGCAAGAAAGCCCCACCTTCGGCAAAGTAGGGGCGGCAAACCGTTGGACAAACCATAAACTTTGATTTACTTCTTATCCCAGTACCTATCATGCCCAAATGCCTGAAATGCGGCGCTGAACTCACCGTGAATGAAGAAGGAGTGGCGCCGGTCCTGTGCGACCGCTGTGCCGGACGCGCCACCAGTCGCGCGCGCAGCACGCTGAAAGCCGGGATGATACGCGAGTTCCCCGCAACTACCTTTCTGATTGCGATCAACCTTGGTGTGTATTCCGCGATGTTGCTCGCAGGCGGGTGGGGATCAGTGATGAACTTTGGCCCCGAGCTCACCTTTCACTGGGGCGCCAACGTTGGCCCGTACACGCTTGGCGGCGAATACTGGCGGCTGGTCACAGCAGGGTTTGTCCACGCAAATATTCTCCACTTTGCGCTCAATATGTGGTGCCTGTGGAGTCTGGGGCAGCTCTCCGAGCGCCTGTTCGGAAGCGCCGTTACCATGGCGCTGTATATGCTCACGGGCGTGGGCGGCGCGTTGCTGAGCGTCGGCTGGAACCCTCTGCGATCGGAGGTTGGAGCTTCCGCAGCGGTCTTCGGCATAGCCGGTGCGATTCTCTCCGGCATCAAGTTTGGCAAAGTGCAAGTCGGTTCTGCACAGAAACGGCAGATTTTCAGCAGCCTGATCATGTTTGTGATTTTCAACTTGTCCTTCGGCATGTTGCCCGGCATCGATAACGTTGCCCACGTGGGCGGACTCATCAGCGGGTTGCTGTTCGGCGCGCCTCTGGCCACGGCGGCGGCGTCCGGAAGAAAAGGCCTTGAGTGGGCCACCATGGGTCTCGCGGCGCTGGTGCTCATCGGCCTTGGGTCATGGGCCGTTGAGTCGCATGGACATATCAGCCAGCTTCGAGTGGGCTCCAATGAGATTGAGACCGGCAACTACGCTGCGGCCGTTCGAGTTCTACAGCGCGCGGTGATATCTGACCCGAAAAATTTTCGTGCACACGGTATGCTGGGGGAAGCTTACGAGCGGAATCACCAACAGGACTTGGCGATTGCCGAGTACCAAACTGCCCTGCACCTGAACCCCGCTCTTTCCGACGTAAAAGAGCACTTGGAAGAGCTGCAAAGCAGCGGGCCTGCTAACAAATGATGCGCCCCGTTAGGAATCACATTTAGAGACAGATTCAAGTTCGCTGATTCGCAAGCCCCCGGTGATCGCCCGAGCTGGGAATTCAGATGCGCACCGAGGAAGGACCGCTGAACCCGATGAAAAAGCATTCACTCTTACTGACCGTAGCAGCGCTGTTGTTGGTCGCAAGTTACGGATTTGCGCAAACCCTGTTGGCCAAGATCAGCGGCAAGGTAATCGGCCGGGACGGCCAGTCAGTGGCCGGCGTGATGGTGACATTCACCAACACGGCGACGCACAGGACTTTCAAGATGAAGACCGAAAAGAGCGGCGATTATTTTGGCGTCGGCTTTCCAGACGGTACGTATGACGTCTCCGTTGTCAGCGGGACGGGTGAACTGCTTTTCAGCCGAAAAGCTCTTACCGTGGGGTTGAACCCGTCAGGAAACGTCTTCAACGTGGACTTGAGAACTGTTCCGCAGGAAACGCCCAAGCTGAGTCCGGAACAGATTGACGCCCTCAAGGCCCAGAGAGAAACAGCGCTCAAGGAAAATGCCATCATCACCCAGACCAACGCGGCCGTGCAGGCCAAGAACTGGGCGGACGCAGCCGGCGGCTTCAAGCAGCTCATCGAACTAGAGCCGAACCGGTACGATTACTACTCTGGCCTGGGAGACGCACAACTCAACCTGGGACAGTACGACGACGCGATCCATACATACGACAAAGGCATTCAAGTGGCGCAGGCCGCCACGGGTCCCAAAGACGATCCCGCCCGGACCAAGGCAGTTGTGGGCCAGATGCTCACCAACCAGGGCAACTGCTACCTCAAGATGCGCAAGACCGACCAGGCCCTGGCCGCTTATGAGAAGGCGGCGGCGCTGAGCCCCAATCCCGCAACCGCGTACTTCAACCTGTGCGCGACGCAGTACAACGCGGGCAAGATGGACGAGGCGGCCGCGGCCTGCGCCAAAGCCATCGCCGCAGATCCTACAAAAGCTGACGCTTACTTCATCCGAGGCTCGGCGCTCTACGGCAGCGGCAAGATCGACAGCCAGAACAAGTACGTTGTGCCTCCGGGGACGGTGGAAGCGCTGAAGAAGTACCTGGAACTGGCGCCCCAGGGCACCCACGTAGAGGACGTGAAGGCCATGCTGGAAGCGCTGAAGTAAGGATTGGGGCCACGTACGTCAGCGGTAAGTCTCTTCCAGTTCTATCGCGACCGCTGGTACTCTTCCACGCTGGGCAGGCCTTCCACTCGGCCGGCGAGGATCGCGGCAAATTCCTTCAGCAGTTCATCGTGCAGCAAAGTATTGCTGGCCAGGACCTGCTGGCTGTCAATCGAAAACGGGCCGCCGGAAAAGTTGGTCACCGTACCGCCGGCTTCCTGGACGATCAGCACGCCCGCAGCGGTGTCCCAGGGATTGAGGTTGAACTCCCAGAAAGCGTCATAGCGCCCGCAGGCGACGTAGCAAAGGTCCAGCGCGGCCGAACCGGCGCGGCGCACGCCGTGGGACCGCAGCGTGAGCTGGTGGTAGAAGTGGATGTTGGGGTTCTTGTGGCGCTTGTAACTGGGAAAGCCGGTGGCGATGAGGCTTTCCACCAGGCGCGGGGTCGCGGAGACACGGATGGGGCGGGATTCAAGCTGCCCGGTGGGAAGTCGCGAAACCAGTTGCGCGCCGCTTCCCTTTTCCGCGGCGAACATCTCATCGCGGCTGGGATCAAAGATCACGCCGGCGATGCGTTCGCCTTTGTAGTCCAGGCCCAGCGAGACGCAGAACACCGGATAGCCGTGGGCGAAGTTGGTGGTGCCGTCGAGGGGATCAATGTACCAGCGGTAGTCGCTGCCGGTTTCGGTGCGGCTGCCCTCTTCGCCCAGCAGGTCGTGGTGCGGCCACTGCTTGCGGATGCTGTCGACGATCAGCTTTTCAGAAGCGCGGTCAGCCTTGGTGACCAGGTCGGCTTCGCCTTTGTACTCGATGGCGACTTTGCCGAAGAACGACATGAGCAGCGCGCCTGCTTCACGCGCCAGTTCCTGCATAGGAAGTAAAAGCGAGTGGGACGGCTGGGGCATCAGCGGGCGCGACGCCCGTTATCTTCCGCAATGAACATGATTTCATGCTTGAAGATGAACAAATTAGGGCCGTCATCGCGGGTGAGGCGGACCATGGCCACGTCGTAATACTCAATCCAGCCGTAGAACTGCTCGCCGGAAAGCAGCTTCACCGACACGGGCGTTTGTTTTTCGCCCAGGGCTTTCAGGTAGGCGGGCTCCATGCCGGTATCGTCGGGGGGCGGCGTTTTGGCCGGTTTCTTGGCGGAAAAACCAGGTGCGGATGGGCGGAAAGCCATGACGAACATTGTAGCGTGAATCTCGCTTCCTCGGAAGATTCTTCTGTCACGCCGAAGTGACCTTCGTGCCGGAACCAAGGTAGATTGCCAGAATTGCCATGATCGCCGAAATTGCCAAAATTGAAAGGCTGTCATCTCACGTACCGTGACTTTCCGGCAGTTCAATTCCGGCGCTACCGTTCTGGCAAATACGGTCAATCTGCTCTGTCGTCACCTGGCCGGCGCGGTGTAATAGCCAGCGCGATGGCGCACTTGATACGTCTTGCCGTCAGCGCCCGGCTTGTTCAACTGGACCTGGATGCGGCGGAAGGGTGAATCGGCGAGTTGGCGATTGGGATAGTAGGCGATCAGGTATTGCGTACGCAGTTCCTTGCTGACCTGGCGGAAGGCCTCGTCCAGCTTGGCCATGCTTTCCGCGTAGAAGTATTTGCCGCCGGTGTCATGCGAGATCTGGATCAGAGCGTGTTCGCCGCCGGTGTTGCGGCCGGCGTCGGCTTCCACCGGCACCACGATAATGCTGTACACAATGGCTTCGGCCTGCTGGGCCCGCTTGAGCGCGCGATTGTAGTCGGCCTTGCTGGTGGTATCGCCGCCGTCAGTGATCAGCACCAGAACTTTGCGTCCCTCGCGGTTGATGAGCACGTCGGACGCCAGAAAGATGGCGTCATAAAGCGAAGTCCCGGCGCCGATCTGCAGATGGTCAATGGCGCGCTCAATTTCTCTCAGGTCGGCGGTGAACCCCCTGGTGACCTGGTCCACGTTCTCGGTTACCTGGAACAGCGACAGGCGGTCCACGGGACGCATGATGGAACGCGCGAATTTGCGGGCTGACGCCACTTCCAACTTGAAGTCGCGCACCGTGCTCTGGCTGGTGTCCACGGCCAGGACGATGTTGAGTGGCAGCTCAGATTCGCGGTCGAAGACGTTGATGGTTTGCGGGATTCCATCTTCCAGCACGCGGAAATCGTCTTTGCTTAAGTCGGCGATGGGAGAGCCGTGGGCGTCAGTGACCGTGGTAAACACGTTCACCAGGCGCACGTTCACGCGGAAGGAGGGTCCCTGGTTGGGGGCCTTGGGCGCCGGCGAGGCCGCGGGACGAGGCGGTACGGGCGGCGTACTGGCAGGACCCGGCGCTTGCGCGTGGGCCAGACTGGCCAGCAGCCACACCACGCACCACGTCAACTTGAACTGCTTCACTGCAGCTCCCGCTTTATCAGCGCTCATAGGGTTTTGGATTCTAGGATTCGTTAGATGCAAACTGCCGCCAAAGGTTATTTCCCTTTGCGAATTTCCTCGGGAAAAGGCTCGCCATCAGCCCACACGGCGCCATCTTCAAAGTACTCTTTCTTCCAGATGGGGACGGTCTTCTTGAGAGTATCAATCAACCAGCGGCAAGCTTCAAATGCCGCGGCCCGGTGCGCCGACGCCACGCCGATCAGCACACTGGTTTCCCCAATTTCCAGGCGTCCCAAACGGTGGGCCAGGTGTACATCGCGCACTTTGAAGCGTTCAAGCGCTATATGAGCAAGTTTCTCCATCTCATTGATAGCCATAGATTCATAGGATTGGTAATCGAGATACAAAGTGCGCCTTCCGCGGGTGTTGTTGCGGACGACGCCCTCAAAGAAGATGGCCGCGCCGTCGTCGGGGGCCGCCAGCTCTTCCTGGATGGCTTGCAGATCAATCGGCTCGCGGACGATGGAACAATGTTCGGTACGCAGTTCGCGCACTTCTTCCCCAGCCCCTGTTTCGGGAGCGCCTTTGCCGCCGCTGACCGGAGGCAGCAGGCCGACTTCGTCGCCATCTTTGAGCGCGGCAGAACTGGCCGCGTACTCCTGGTTCACCGAACATGCAAGCGACGGGGCCAGCGCCTGAAACTTAGGAAACTGCTGAGCGTAGTGGGCCGTCACGGCAGCTACCGTGGCCCCGGCGGGCAGGTCGAGCAGGTCTTCTTTGCGTCCGGCAATGTCTTGAAGCTGCCCGAAGAGCAGCACCCGTATGCGCATGGCGTACTAAGCATACCGGAAACCGCAGTTTTTGATGAGGGTGTGAAGAATCGGTAAAGACCAAGGTTAAGTTTTGTTGACTTTGCAATCTTCAGGGAACCGCCATGACACCGCGCACATCCAATCGTGCAGACAAAGCAAAGCTACAACACAGTAATGCTCGTCCGGAGTGGCCGTCGCAGCCACTCCGGATTTTTTTGTTGCATCATCGAAATTCAATTTAGAGTGATCGTGGCATTTACGACGGCGGACACGCGAGTTCCATCGTTCATTTTTCCATGAAAAAGTAGCTCTACGATATCGCCAGCAGCCAGCGGGCTCGACAACTTGGACTTCGCCAACGCACGTAACAGGTCTGCCCGAGGGAAACGCAGCTCGAGCAGAGGGGACGGATAAGGCGAACCATTGGCATCGATCAACTGCACTCGGCAAAGCGAAGGGTGAAGGTTTCTGTCAAGAACAACCGAAGCACAATTTATCTGGTCTGCCGAAGGGGTCGCGCTGCGAAGATCGGCCAGATTCGCCAGTGTAAGCCTCACTGAATCCCCGCTGGTAATACTTCCAGAGCCAGCCGCCATCGCGTCTTGAACATCTTTCAACGCGAACGAGTAAGGATCCAAGGTTGATTTATTTGCGCGAACAAGATTGACCTTGCCATCAGCACCAAGGACTCCGTCGGGATCCTGATTCACCGTTTGGGACAATACGAAATCTGTTGCTCTGTACTTGTAAATGTTGAAAGTCCCATCGCCGTTGCTGGTCACTAGTTCGAGAATACCATCGCCATCCAAGTCTTCGAGTTCAGGGTCGGCGGTCGCTGCCAGGGTCGAGTGCAAAGACTGGCCGGTCCAAGCGAAATACTCTCTAAACAGCCTGTCGCCTGCCGATAAGTGGTATTCAATTTCGATCTCGGGTATTCCATCCCCGTTGATATCAACCAATTTGACACGAAGCCCAAACCCGCCGTGTAACCGCTTATCCTCCTGTTCTCCAACGAGGAGGGGGCCTGTCGATTGGTCTTTGAACACCCTGAGAAAGATACCTTGAGGGTCGCTTTGGAGGGAATACCAGGCTAAAAGATATTGAAATTTGCCGCTACCATCCAGGTCGACACGAATGTACTGAACTATGACCGCATCGGACGTTTTCTGCGCCATCTTTACCAAACGGCTCGGGGCTTGGACGAGTAACTGTGGCTCAAGTGAAGATGCCGACTGCGCTTGGGCGCTTGCCAAGAAGGCAAATAGGAGCCCTATACGGGTTACTGACCTAACTCGATTCATGAAGCATTTCCTCCTGGCGTTGGTGTTGGAACGGGAGCAGGGTCGAATATCAGCGGCTTGGGAGAATATGCTGGCACTCGCTGCAGGATTAGGCACGGGTAGTCGAATGCCTTTTCTTCTGCAGATGTGTTCTGAGGGGCAGGCAAATAAGGTTTGTTTGCACACTTTGCAAAGATTTCATCAAAATCAAGCTCGGGGGCTCCGTTAAACATTCTAAGAGCGGGACCAAACTCGAAAAGGAAACTGGTGACATCAGTAAAGTCAAGGTCTTCTGCCCCATTTTCCAGCGTGTACTTGAGGGCAAGATAACGGGATCCTAAATCCAAGGACGTAAATGGATCAAAAAGAAGATGCGGAGGCAAGCCAATGCCATTCGATTGATAACCCATTTTAAAAGCAGTATCGTACATTAGCTGATGCAGGCCGTAACTAGAAGCGATGAGCGTCTGAGCTCCGAACGGCGGGTGAACTAATTGAAAATCCGTGAATGAAACAAATGATCCATGATTAATGTTGGCATAATCTGGGCAAAATCCTGAGATACAAGCATCATTTGCATAGAGTACGTTCTCCATCGAGATGAAAGGGTCAGATCCGATTTGCCTGCCCACAAAGGGGCTGGGCACAGCCATAACGCGGCAAATGGGCGATCCGCTAGATGTGAAGATCCCATACTTCTGGCGCGGGACAACATCAGGGCCACTTAGATTTGATCCAAGATTCGCACCTGCGGGAACTTGCTCCTTTTTGCATTCGCTGTCCCCTTCAGCCAAAGTCCATGGGGCTTCACCTGGAGCGACCCTTAATGCGCCAGAAGGGTGAAACTGGCGATAGTCGTAACTAAGGGGTTCATATCTGAACGCATTGGGGCTGAAGTTGGATTCTTGTGCAACTTGCGCCTTCATTACTTGGGGAGGAATGCCGTTACGGTCGGCAAAGGCCATTAGTAGCCCATCGAATCCTGACGGATTCGGTCCAAGCTGTGGATCACAATCTCCATCGACAACACAGCTCGTCACTCGCACCGGAAACTCAAGAACTTGCGATTTACCGGCAAACGTGAAAGCCAATCTGACGTTGGCAATGCCTGAGTGAATAGCAAAATATTCATGATGGGTTTCCGTTTGGGTTTGGGCAAAATGCAGAAGAACCTTATCCTTAAAGAGAACAATTACCGGCCCTGGGATGCTCGACCCTGATCCGAGCGTGTTAGTTGCTACGACGTCTGCAATCTCCTCTGTTGCGACTATTGCACCCCCAGAGCGCCAGATGCGTCAATTGGTTTTATCTCTACCGGAAACAGCTGGCCCAACTTAACGGGAAGAGCGGCGCTGATAGAAGTTGTGTTCTCGTCGAACTGGTGCAGCAAACTATTACCACTCCCATCTTTTCCAAGACTGAGCTGAAATAACTGCGGAGGGGGCGGTTGTGTAACGGGCGGAAACACGACGAGGGTGTGGGCCCCGGATGCAATGACGGTGCCGTCGCATTTCACAACTTGCAAAGTGATTGCATAAGACCCAGGTGCGTTGCCACTGAAATCAAACACAAACGGCAGAAATGCATTATCAATCATGTTCTGACATTGGTCCGCTGGAATGCCGGGAATGATCACTCCGTCAGGCCCAAAGATTACCGCAGGCGTAATGGTGACGTTGGCGCCGATCACCTGGACTTTGGCATCGAATGGAATATGTACGCCGAAAAAGCTATTGTTAAAAAAACGCGGCAGCGAAGTCAGCGTACCGACACTCTGTTCGCAGTTACTTCCTGAACTAAAGCATACGCCTTCGACAATTTGAGTCTGGGCACGGCACTGGCTGTTTTCCGCGAACAAAAGTAAAGCCAGAACAGAGACACACAACCGCCAGAAGCGCATAGCTAGCTCCTCTCGTGAACAGCACATTTATCAACCGCGCATAGTCTCCTGCAACTAAAGGACTCAAGTCAAGTTAACGTTTTCAGCATTCGACTATGAGTTCTATAGATAGACTATGGATGTCTATGACTTGCAGAGATAGTTACTATAGTCATGCCCCGGACGCCCCTTAGTGTAAACATAGTGTCCATTAGCATCGGGCCAGCCCAACCTATTGCCTCACACAGCAAAAGGGCGCGATCATCCGCGCCCTTCATCAGATTTCAAGACATCTTTTAACTTACGTTACTCAGCACCTGCTCGCGGGTTTCCGCATCCTGGCGCTCTTGCTGCTTGGAAGTAGGCAGCGCGATCTCCAGAACGTCGTCAATCATGCTGACATAGTGGAGGTTCACGCCTTCCAGTTGTTCCGGCGTCAGGTCTTCTTCCACGTTCATGCGATTTTCCGCGGGGAACAGGATGTCTTTCACGCCGGCACGTTTGGCCGCGAGGAACTTCTCTTTCACGCCGCCAATGGGCAGCACGTTGCCGCTGAGCGTGATCTCGCCGGTCATGCCGGTCAGGGGACGCACGCGGCGATCGGTCAACAGCGAAACCAGCGCCGTCGCCATGGTCACGCCCGCGGAAGGGCCGTCCTTGGGGATGGCGCCCGCCGGCACGTGGATGTGAATGTCATGGTCCTTGAAAAAGTCCTCTGAAATTCCCAGCCGCACGGCGTTGGACCGCACCCAGGTCAGCGCGGCCTGCATGGATTCCTGCATGACCTGGCCGATCTGTCCGGTCATGGTGAAGCCGCCCTTGCCTTTCATCTTGTTGGCTTCGATGAACAGGATGTCGCCGCCCGACGGCGTCCAGGCCAGACCCACCGCTACGCCGGGACGCTTGG
>JBGPLR010000076.1:0-9999 GCA_041486545.1 Terriglobia bacterium | reverse complement strand
GCATCTCTTCGTTAACGATTCCGTTATAGCTCTTGGGATCGTTACACTCGTGACGAGGAACAAAACTCAAAGATGCGTACTCTAGAAACGTGGCTGGAGAGCCACTTACAGTGGTAATTCCCCAACCGCTAACCAAACCCTTCAGAGGTGGCTTGATTAGGGCTTTTTCGCTTTGAGCGTCGCTGATCAGAGCTGCTACGACCGCTTGATTCTGTGCTTCTGCAAGCAGGACCATTGCGACATCCCGGTAGTCGGAATTCTCAACCCAGCCAGGTGCGCGAATGATTTTCTTAATTCCGACCGCATGTCCTGCGGACGATATGAGATTCACGGATCCTACATAGACTTCAGCCAGTTCTTCGGTGGTCATGCCAGAAATTGCAAAGCAATGCGCCGCAGTCAAGACCCACTGGGGCGCGATGACTGTTCCGCCACACATCGCGTAAGGATCGCCCTTAGGGCGAATTGCGACCTGGAAAGGAAACGTACCTTCGTCTGCACCTGTTCCGCCAAGTATCTGCGGCCGGAAGTTCCCTGGTTCAAGTCCTTGCAAAAGCATCTCCAGCTTTTTCTCGTCTTTGAATTTGGACCGCAATTCTTTTGTGTAGCGGTCACGCAGTTCCTGCATCGTCAAGTTGCTGGGCTGGCTCTCCGCGGACTCCTTCACTGAGCCCGATTGTTGTGCCCAGATACAAATGTGGAAAAAGAGCAACAAAGAAACACCAGCATATCGAACCATTGTGTGACCTTTCATGTGTGCGTCTAGCCCACGAATACTAAGGCTCTCAGGCAGTTTGCCATCTCGCCTGCCATTTGAGACGTGCAGTCGGCTATGTCGGCGAGGTGCTGCAAATCCAAGTCTCGCCTGAGACCTAGAGGTGCGATGGGGTCGGGAAGTTGACGCGCATGAACGAAAGACTTAAAGCTCACGAGTGTGTCGAGGCTACCTGCCGGTATTGTCAGCGAACTCATGAGGGTCTTGAAGGCCGCACTTGCGTGCGCACTGTCGGTGTGGTGTTGGGGCTCAGCAAATATGTGAAGATTGACAAAATTTGGATCGGTACCAGTTCCAGGGACCCAAGCTACGGGTTTGTTGTTCCACAAGATCTGTGGGGTGTCTTCAATCTCGTAGACGAGAACCCCAATTGTCGACGACCAGCAGAGATTTTCGTTAGGGTGATTGGGCGACTTGTCGGTTACAAGGAGTTGGCCATCGACACGTTCTATCACCGCCATCGATGCCACGGACGCCGGCCACGGTAGCGTGAATGTGCGTTTTCCCGAGCCGCTTGTGGTAACACTTTTTGTTTCGAAAAAAATGTTGGTTGAAAGGTCAAAGGATTCTTTCGTGGGCCTCTTGCCGGATTTTACACCCACCAACTTATAGGCGTAGTCCCGCGGCATTGTAATGAGGTCCTTTGTCGCGTTGCCCGGCACGTTGGATAGACTGCCGCACAAGTAGGCATGACCTACACAAGTGTCACTGTCCAGAACCTCTGGGCAAAAGAGGGTAATGCCTTCCTTGGGGTTGACGCTGGACGGCTGCACAATCAGCGCTGAAAGGCCGTGTATTACAACATTCAAGTATTTCGCCCCTGTTTTACAAGCTTCCAAGCCGCCGACGGCGGAAAGAACCGAAAGCGCGCTTAGTCCTCGAAAGAGCTGACGGCGGTTGAAGATTCTCATGAGACCCCCTCTGATATGTTGCAAATGTCAAATCAATAAAACGTGGGGCTCGGTGGATTCCCTTTTCCATTCGGCCAGTTTATTTCGCGCCGAGGATTACAAATGCGGCCCAAAAAAGGGGCTCGGAGAAGCCTGATCGCTCAAGTTGTGCGAAGCGGAATGCCTGCGTCGGGTCAGTGCCTGCAGCCAAATGCTGGTAAAAAGCACCAATAAGCAAATGCGTTGATTGGGAGTCAAAATTCCAACGAGTGAAGAGGGGATGGACTGAGAAATCCCTGTGAGAAGATCTTCAGTTTTGTCCGCTGAGTACAAAACCGGCCCAAAAGTATGGGTGCGAATATGGCCGGTGGAGGTGAAGCAGCTTGGTTGCTGCCATCAATGATTCGACGGGACGAGATTCATTCGAAAGACCACGATAGAATTCGTCCATAAACATGAGAGTGGCCGCTGAATCGATCTGCCAAAGGGTGGCCAGCACTTGGGGTACTCGAGAGGAGATGAAGGGACGGAAATACGATTCCGGGCGGGTCCGCTGTGTCTTGGTGCCACAGGCAGAAAGGACGACAAGATTTGCGTTTTGCAGAGATTCGGCAGGGAGGTCGGCAATGGGAAGAATATCGTCGTTCTGAGGCCCTGGGCTAGCCAGGAGAATGGCTGGACCGAGGCGAGTGTGCAATGCATGTCCCGCGAAATGAAACACCTTAGTCTTAGGTAGTTCCTGCCGAACGTGCTGTACGGTTGCGTTCTTGCCAAGCAAGACGATAGGGCCAGAAAAACCTGCCGCGACAGTCGTCGCTTCCTGATTCGCGGAAGGAAGCGGCGACAGCACTCGCCTCCATTTCTCACTCAGTACGGGATCGCCCACAATTAGCGCACTATCGGTTCGCCGAATCGGCTCTGGGTCACGCAAATAATGACGGTATGCGAGCCCGGGTGAAAACAGTATGGCGTATGACTCCACGAGGTATTTTCCTGAGTCGTCCACGAGAGCAGAAAAGGGAAGGCCGTCCAATTCTCCATCAGTCTCAAAAGTCAATATTCGGCCGGGTTTGAGATGCGCACTCCCTGGGGCGATCAGGAGTTTGTAAAGGCGATTGCCATGTTGGCGGAGGGTTTCGAGATCAGACTGTGGGTTACTGCACTCCTCTGTGAATTGTCTGGCCAAGCGCTGAATCTCTCTCGCGTTGCTATTAACAATGGTGAACTCGAATTGAGTGTCATCAATGACCCAGATGCCAAGTCCTGTGGGCAAGAATGCGTAACTGATCAGCGTCTCGCCACGGATTTCGCGTCGAGTACGCTGGACAACGCCAGACATCTCTAGGTCAAACAACGCTTGATGTGGATGTATCCCAGATACAAGGTATTTGACAGAACCGTCTCGGCGGATGGCAGCTGCTCGGTACAGCTCCCAGAGTTCGAGCGCCGCGAAGGGATCATCCTGCCTTTGCGCAATATCTGCCAATGCTCGATAGGAGGGTCCATTCTCCTGGTTCCAGATGATGCGGTCGCGTGCATCCTTAAGTGTCGTCAGACTGGATTCGGCGGTGGAAACGACCGCAAGATAGGCCTCTTCAGCTTCCTTCAGGTGCCCAAGTTTTAACTCGATATCGCCTCTGACTTGGTTCAGTCGCCGGGTAATGAGCCGACTCTCCGTGAACTGCGGCGGGACGTTGACGTGCTTCAGCAGGTCAGACGCAGCACCATGGTTCCCAGAATTAATTTCAGCTCTAATGACGCCGATAATCCCGTCAATCTGAGCTACAAGCGTGCTTTCCGTGGGCTTGAACTCAGCAAAGATGCTTTCGGCACGGCCCATTTCACGCGTCACATTCTCGGAATCGCCGATCATGACGGCAGCTTTCGCCAGCCGATAACGCGCAACAGCCTCGACCTGTTTGTTTTGAGTCTGTGAAATAGCCCATACGGCCTCTCTATCAGCGGCATACGCAAGATGCCAGAGATCGGCCGATTCAGCGTTGAACGAGAGGTCAGAGTAGAACTGGTACGCGCGCACGATGGGATATTGTCCGGACCAATACTCTTGCAGCCCGTCCAAATCTCGCTTTATGGCAAAGGAATTGTCGCCCCGTGTGGTGGCGAGGGCGGCGCCGATGCCCAAAGCCCTAAGAGAAAGGATTTTGTAGCCAGACTTCTTCGCAAGTGCAAGTGCGTCGTCGGCATCAAGTTTTGCTTCTTCAAGCCTCCCCAAGATGTTGAAGCAGCTTGCCTCGTCTAAGAGCAATTGAGTCTGAATCCATGCGTATTTGCTCGGTTCTATTCGCCCGAGTAAGGAGCGAGCAGCGTCAAGGCAACGTGAACCGTCCGCTGAACGCTGATAGGCATAGACCTCTTCGAGTTGCGCTCGGACGAGGCCGGGCAAGTTGTGGTGACGAAGGAAATGTGCTTGAGCTTGACGGGCGGGAATGATGGCGTCGCTGGCTTTGCCTTGAGAGTTCAAGAGCACGGCATCCTGTAGTGCAGCAATCGCCGCAGGGAAGTGCGGAGAGGCGCGTGTGCGCAACAAGTCCGTCAGCCATTTATCTTGATGCTGGGACTCCAATTTCTCTGCAGCAGTTGCGAGCAGCTCAGGGAGAGCGGGGTCGCCTCGGCCCGAAACTTCGTTGACTTTCGGCAGCCACTCAAGCAACGCTGTTTCTAATGCGCTTTCGGAAGCGTTCGGGTCGTTTGAGTTCAAAGCCGCATTCCACTCGTTCGCAGAGTGTGGAGGAACGGCGTTGCGTTGCTTGCCCTTCAATTGTCGGAGCGATTCAAGCTTCTTTTGTGCTTCGTTTTTCCAGCGCTGATCCTTCTCGTTCTTCAGCAGAGCTTCCCAATCCGCGATTGCGCTGTCGGTGAACTTCATCTTTTCGTACAACAATGCCCGGTTAAAGAGCGCTTCACGATTGGTGGGATCTTTCTTGAGGGCCTTGCCAAGGTATTCGATGGCTTGCTCGAGGTTGCGCGGATCGTCCGAGATTTCCGCCTGCAGGTTGTAGGCAATGGCTAAGTCGAGCATAATCAGGACTGAGTCCGGCTGCGCTTCGAGCGCCTTATTCAGACCATCAATTGCCACCTCTGGGTTGCGATCGAGAATTTCAGCTTGCGCCCTTGCCCGCAGCCAGCCGATATCTGTCGGATTTGCTGGTGGTCGTTGGCCGATTATCCCTTCTGCTTTGAGAAGAGCGGCAGGTTTAGAAAACCTCGAATCTTCAGGTCCTCTGGTTACGCGCATCGGAGCCCACTCCGCCCCCGGCCAGCGCATCTCCATCGTCCTTTGCTCCGTGTACGCCTGGGCCAGGAGTTTCTCTACTTTCTCTGGGGTCTCCCGCTGAGTGTAGACAAAGAAGGCGACGACGGCGCAGGCGGCGGTGGTCGCAGGCACCCAAGCCCACCGAAGCCATGGCTGCTTGAAAGCGGGGCGCCTGTCAGGAACACTTGAGGGCGAGGAAGCAGCGGCTGAGCTGGAACTCAGAACGTCGCCCACCAGCTTCTTCTGCCATCCCAACGACGAGCTTTTCAGCTTGGCCAGTACTTTCCGCTCATCCGGGGTCAGGCTTTCGTCAAGGTCATCCGCAAAATCTTCCGTATACATCCGTAGGATTGGTCCGCAGTGGTCGCACGTAGCGGCGTGCTGGGCAAGTTGGGAGGCCCGGTCGGCGGGGGACAGGCCCGCGGCCAGGTTGCGGAGGTCGTCTTCGGGGGGGCAGTCCGGACGAGGAGCAGCATGCACAGAGGGATCCACGTTCACAGAGGTCTCCGTGTGGACAGGTGCGTCCGTCAAGAGCGCGAGGCGGGAGCGCATGGACGCAAGCACACGGGTGCGGCATGACGGACACTCGTTGAGATGCGCCTCAACCTTTTGGTCCCCGTTCCTCGGGTCCCAATCCGGCGCCCGTTCCTGATCCGTTCCCGCTACAGAGCCCGGTTCCCCGTAATGCTCGACCTGAGCATCGGTCAGATGCTCAAACTGCTGGTCCACTTTGCCCACATCTCCTTCTATATCAACGTAACGCCGACCTTTTGCCCTTTTTCTGTTTGCATCATGTTGAAACCATGGATTTTATATCGCCCAACGATACATGCCAGTCCTTCGTCCAGACAGCAGGCTGCGCCGTGTATCCGGCCTGCGGTAGTTTACATTGTCCGGGGCATCTGACGGCCCGGTAAGCTTACGTGTCCCGCGGTTTTATCTTCTTGGCTTGGCACCCATGCACTCGCGTAACAGCCGAATCAGCCGCAGAATGGTGCTTTCCACGCCTTTCACGCTCAGGCCGATGCCCTGCAGCTGGGAAATGGCCTTGGCCGTGAGTCCATGGCGGAAGTAGAGCCAGAAGATGGCACAGTCACGCGCAAGGTGGTCGTCCGCCGGAAGGGATTGCAGGCACCGTGCAACTTCGGCCAAAAGGATGGCGCGGTCCATATCTCTGACAGGATGCGTGGCGGCCGCCGGAGTGGCTTTCACGGACTCCAGGTCTTCGTCGTCGCGACCGCTGCCGCGCTTCTGGCTGTAGCTACTGCGGAAGTGGTCCTGCACTACATTGGAGGCCACAACTTTCAAAAAGCCAAAGATCGCGTAGTCATGTTGGCAATCGAACTCGCGCAGGGCCCGGAAGTTGTTGGCGCATAGCTTAAGGTAGGTATCCTGGACCAGATCATCGACCAGGCTGGGCGTAGGACGGGCCCAGCGGCGTATGCTCTTCAGCACCACGCCGGCGATCAGCGTCTGAAAACGCCGGACGAATTCGAACCATATTGCTTTATCTTGCGAGTCGAGACAAAGCTGTACTAGTTCTTGCGAGGGCAGCTTTTGAGGGTCCATTGCTAGATCGAGCTGAGGCATTCTAGCGCAAGATTAAAGTTCCGAAAGGGCTTTTTTTGCAAGCTTTTGGCAGTTTCGGTTACTAAAATCATTAAATCTTCTAAGAAAGCCTGATTTCCGTCCAAGCGACCGTTTGACGCAGGGCGGGGAACTTCAGCAGTCCACTTTATTTTCACATCAAAATAGTCTTCTCTAGGCCCATAAGATTACTGAGATACAACGGACAATGGATTGTTTCGCATATAAACTGTCTTGCTGCCATGCGATTGTTGAAGCCCGGTAAGGGAGTGTCGCCGGGTGCCCGGAAGAGACGGTATTGTGACGGCTCGTACGATAGCGCAGAAGCTTGGTAGTTCAATCCACGTTTTAAAGAAGAGGAAACTAAGCCATGTCCACTCGCGCAGCGGTGCTGCTGGGAGCTTCAGGGATGGTTGGCGGCTTTTGCCTGCAGGCGTTGCTTGACTCCAGGGATTATGGACGCGTCGTGGTCATGACCAGGCGCCAACTGGCGCTGGCGGCCAATCCCAAGCTGGAACAAAAGATCGTGAGCTTTGATGCTCTGAGTGCCGCGGACTTCGCCGGAGCGAACGACATCTTTTGCGCGCTGGGTACGACGATCCGGAAAGCGGGAACGCAGGAAGCCTTTCAGCGCGTGGATCTGGAATATCCGCTGGCCGCAGCCAGGCAGGGACTCAGCGCGGGAGCGACGCAGTTTCTGCTGGTGTCGTCGGCGGGAGCAGACGCGGCGGCCAAGAACTTTTATTTGCGCACCAAAGGCGAACTGGAAGAGAAGCTGGGCGAACTCGGGTACAAAGCCCTGAAGATTTTCCGTCCTGGACTGTTGCTGGGCAAGCGGGAAGAGGTCCGCCCCGGGGAACGGTTCGCCAGCCGAATTGCTCCGTTTCTAAATCTCACGCTGTGGGGACCGCTGCGTCACTATCGCTCGATCGCGGCGGAAACCGTGGGCAGAGCAATGGTCAGCGCAGCGATGCAGGACCAGAGCGGAACGATCTTCTATGAGTATGACCAGATCAGCAAGCTGACGGAAGCATTCAGCAGTCAGCACGCAGGAGTCAGCAGTTAGTCTTGCGCTCAGCTAACAAAACGTTTGCAGGCGCAGTCTGAATCTGGTTGACGCGTATCTCCGCGCGCAATTACGCTTCTTTCGCCAACGTGGAGGAAAAAATGAAACAGTTCATGCGAGTCTCAGCGCTTCTGTTGATCGCAATGCTGCTGGTAGCGATGCCGGCTATCGGCCAGGCCAGCGCCGCACAGCCGGCGATTATCCGGCCGGGCGACAATCTGGTGGTGGAAAACATCCCGGCGATTCCGGCTGCGGTTGCGGAAAAGAGCAACCAGTACGGGGAATTCCGCGGCGCGGGTTTCCAGTCCTGGGACCCGGTAAAGCGCGAGATGCTGATCACCACGCGCTTTGGCGATGTTCCGCAGATCCACATGGTAAGAATGCCCGGCGGCGCGCGCACCCAGCTCACTTTTTTCCCTGACCGCAACGGCGGCGCGCAGTACGGCCCCAAAGGCGACTATTTCATCTTCAGCAAGGACGTAGGCGGCGGCGAGTGGTTCCAGATCTATCGCTATGACGTGGCCAACGGCAATGTCACGTTGCTCACGGACGGCAAGTCCCGCAACGGAGGGCGCAGCTCCGCCCACAATGACAACCGCATCGCATACACCTCAACGCGCCGCACTGGGAAGGACACCGATATCTGGATCATGGACCCAACGGACCCCAAATCTGACAAGATGCTGCTGCAACTGGAGGGTGGCGGATGGGGCGTGGCTGACTGGTCGCCGGACAACAAGAAGTTGCTGGTGGTCGAGGGCATTTCCGCCAACCAGACATTTCTCTGGCTGGCCGACGTGGCCACGGGCGAAAAGAAATTGCTCACGCCGAAAGGCGGCGGCGAAGAAGTCGCCTACAGCGGCGGTTCGTTCAGCAAAGACGGCAAGGGCTTCTACAGCACTACGGACCGCGACTCGGAATTCCAGCGCCTCGCATATTTCGACCTGGCAACCATGCAGCCCACGTATCTCACCACAGACATCAAATGGGACGTGGATGAACTTAATCTGAGCGATGACGGCAAAACGCTGGCGTTCGTCACCAACGAAGACGGTCTCAGCAAGCTCTACCTGATGGATACAGCCGCACGCAAATATCACCCGGTGAGCGGGCTTCCGGCAGGGCAAGTCTTTGGCGTGACCTTTCACAAGAACAGCCGCGACCTGGCATTTGTGGTCAATGCCGCACGCTCCACCTCCGACATCTATTCCCTGGACATTTCTACCGGCAAGATTGATCGCTGGACTTACAGCGAAACCGGCGGTCTGAACACCGCGACATTTTCTGAGCCGCAACTGATCAGGTGGAAGACCTTTGACGGCAAGATGATTTCCGGCTTCCTCTACCAGCCGGACGCCAGGAAGTTTCCCGGCAAGCGTCCAGTGATCGTGAACATACACGGCGGACCGGAAGGGCAGTTCCGCCCGGGCTTCCTGGGACGAAACAACTATTACCTGAACGAACTTGGCGTAGCGCTGATCTTTCCCAACGTGCGCGGATCTTCGGGTTACGGCAAGACGTTTTTGAAACTCGACAACGGCACCAAGCGCGACCATACGCACAAAGACATTGGCGCGCTGCTGGACTGGATCAAAGACAGCCCAAGCCTCGACGCTGACAAGATCATGATCACCGGCGGCAGTTACGGCGGCTACATGACGTGGGCCGTGGCCTACGAGTACAACGACAAGATCAAATGCTCACTGCCGATTGTGGGCCCGTCGAACCTGGTGACGCTGCTGGAGCATACGGAAGCCTATCGTCGCGACCTGCGCCGCGTGGAGTACGGCGACGAGCGTGATCCTAAAATCCGCGAGTACCTGGAAAGGACCGCGCCGCTGAACAACTCGGAGAAGATTCGCAAGCCGGTGTTTGCCGCCGTCGGCAAGAATGATCCGCGCGTTCCCTGGACCGAATCACGCCAGATGCTCGACAAGCTGAAAGGCAACAACATCACCACATGGTTCCTGATGGCTAACGACGAAGGCCATGGCTACGCGAAAAAGAAAAACCAGGACTATTTGTTCTACGCCACGGTGATGTTCGTGCGGCAGTTTCTGCTGGGCGAAAACGTGAGCGCAGGTGGATCGCAATAGATTGCCAAATTTGCCAGAATGGCCAAAATCGCCGTAAGACCTGATCAGCGCGCCAACGGGGCTCGGCGTGGTGGTCATAATCAGGTCTTTCTTTTCGCAGCGGCTGATGCCACTGCCACCACCGGTTTAGGACGGTCGTCCACGATCATGCGGAAGATGTCCGGCCGCGAATAGTGTCCCACGGCGTCAAAGTCGAACTTGGCTTTGGGCAACTGCGTGCGGTCCAGTTCGGCCACCAGGATTGTTTCATCGTCAAAGTTTGGTCCGGCTAGAAATTTGCCGAACGGATCAACAATGCAACTGCCGCCGCG
>JBGPLR010000075.1:0-10026 GCA_041486545.1 Terriglobia bacterium | reverse complement strand
AGCGTGGCCAGCGCGGCGCCCAGGCTGTGTCCGGTGAAGAGAATCTCCGCCTGCGGGTGGCCGCTGCGGAAATCGTTGAGCAACTTGTCCACCTTCGTCCATACCTTGTCCAACGCGTTCTGAAAGCCGGAGTGGACGCGGCTGGTATCGACCGCCTGGTCCACGTGGGAAGAGCCGGCTTCCGGCGGAGCGGAGGGAGAGGCTGCCCGCTCGCGTTCGTCGCTTGGAACAGCGTTTACGTCAGTCAAGAGATCCAGATAGTCTTTGCGCTCCGTACCACGAAACGAGAGGATCGCAAACTGGCCGTTGGAGCTTGTCGCAAAGTACCCTTGCGTCCCTTTGGCATCCGGCGTCCAGTCGCCAATCAATTCAGGTTTTGCGAAGCCAGCCTGGGTGAAATATGGATTGAACTTGTCCGGAGGCATCGGCGCTTCCCCGCAGCGTCCGTAGGCGAGCATGGCGGCATCGGCGGCCCATGCGGCCTTCACCAGGTAACGCTGGGCTTCAGGAACGCTCGCCGCCAGGAAGGGATATTTCGCGGCGTGAGCAAAGTAGGAATATTCTTCCGGCGGGTAGTAAATGTACTTCCAGATGTCTGGTAGCAATTGGGGCCCTTGACCGGCGTCATTTGCCATGGCGTGCTCCTCTTGCGCACAGCTATTCAATACTAGCCGCGTATGTCGCGCAAGGCCTTTTGCACCGACGCCACGGCGCGATCAATGTCCTGGAGTTCGCTGGAGGTCAGGCGCGAAAGATGCCGGGCAAGAAACTTCACGCGGCGACGCCGGCCCTGATGCAGCAGCGCCGCTCCCTTCTCCGTCGCTTCGATCAGGACCGCGCGGCGATCAGCGGAATTCACCTTCCGGCGCGCAAGCCCGGCGGCTTCCAGGGCGTCCACCACGCGGCTCATGGTCGGCGGACGCACCATCTCCGCCCGCGCCAGGTCCTGCAGTGAGACCGGCCCGCCAAAAACAATGACCGAAAGCGCCGAGAGCTGCGCCGGGCCGATGCCGGCGGCCGCGTCCTGCACCCGCACCAGGCGCAACAGGTGGATCGCCGTGCTGTGCAGCCGGTCTGCCAGGTCTTCAGTGGCTTTCGGCTTTGTCATCCGGGCCATGATTAGCTAGGCTAACTATGTTCTTGACAAAGGTCAACGCGTTGGCTATTAATTAGCATTGCTAAGTAGTTGCAGGCATCACCAAGGAGGCCCTATGGCCGTTCAAATCTCCGGGATCAATGCCGTCATGCTGGGCGTGCGCGATCTGGACCAGGCCGTGCAGTTCTATAGCAAGAAACTGGGACTCAAAATACAGATGCACGAACCGCAGATCGCTCTGCTCAGCGCGGGCCCCGTCCGCCTGGGGCTGAGCCCCGGACATACACGCATGGCGCCCCACGTGGCCGGCGCCACCGAAGTGGTGTTCCAGGTGGACAACGTGCGCGGAGCGCAGAAAGAACTGGCCGATCAGGGAATCAAGTTCCTGGGCGAGCCGCGGCAAGTCACCCCTACGGAGTGGGCGTCGCACTTTCGCGATCCCGACGGACACTTGCTGTCAATCTTTGGTCCCGAAGGAAAGGGGCCGGAAGGAAAAGCCTAAAGCCCGCGCGCGCGTCCCGAAGCACTGCTTGACCGTCAGTTCCACTTCAGGCCTTTGAGCTGATCCAGGTTCACGTTGCCGCCGCTGAGCACGCAGACTACCTTGGAGCCGGCTGGGGCTTTGATCAAGCCGTGGAGAAGCGCGGCCACCGGCGCGGCGGCTGCGCCTTCCACCACGAGCTTGCAGTGCGACATGATCCAGATCATGGCGTCAAATATTTCGCGGTCGGGCAAAGTAACAATATCGTCCACAAAGCGCTGCACCACGGAGAACGTATGTTCGCCCACGCGCTTCACCCGCAGCCCGTCGATAATGCAGTCAATTTTGTCCAGCGTGACCACGTGCCCGGCTTCCACGCTCTTTTTCATCCCCGGCCCGTCGGATGATTCCACGCCGATGATTTTGATCTTGGGATTCAGGGCCTTCAGCGCCATGGAGACCCCGGAGATCAATCCTCCGCCGCCGATGGGCACCACCGCGACGTCCACTTGCGGAAAATCCTCATAGACTTCCAAACCAAGCGTTCCCTGGCCGGTGATGAGTTGCATATCGTCAAAAGGATGAATATAGGTCAGGCCGCGTTCTTCGCAAAGCTGCTTGGACTTTTCGTTGGCTTCATCCCAGATCATCCCATGCTGGACAACTTCAGCGCCGTAAGCTCGCGTGGCGTCCACCTTGGACTGCGTGGCGTTGCTGGCCATCACCACCACGGCCTTCATCTTGTAGACGCCGGCCGCCAGCGCCACGCCCTGCGCATGGTTGCCCGCCGACGAACAGATCACGCCGCGCTTGCGCTGTTCTTCCGTCAAGTGGCGGAACTTGTTCAGCGGCCCGCGGACTTTGTACGATCCGCCCTTTTGAAACATCTCCGCCTTGAGCCGGACGTCGAACCCGGTGCGTTCGCTCAGGATTCGCGACGTGAGCAGCGGCGTGTGATAAGCGAAGGATGAAACAATCTTGCGGGCTTCCTGAAACTCGGCCAGCGAAACTGGCGGAGCGGTTGCTATCTCGGATGTCATGAATCTATTCCTTTAACTTGTCCAATGAGAAACTAAGATGTCTATTATCGCTTACAGATCGCTCGCACCACTTCCAGCGTCTTCAAACAATCTTCACGGCTGATGTCGTTATGCGTCACAAAGCGCATTTGCTCCAGATCAATTCCCGCGGCCAGCACGTTTTTCTCTGCGAGCTTGCGGCTGAATTCCGTAGTGTCCATGCCTGTGCCGGTGATGTCGAACACCAGAATGTTGGTGGGAGATTTCTTAGGGTCAATCTTGATACCCGCGATTTGCGCCAGCCCATCGGCAAGCACGTGGGCGTTGTCGTGGTCTTCCTGCAGGCGGGCCGGCATTTTCTCCAGCGCAATCAGTCCCGCGGCGGCCAGCACGCCGGATTGCCGCATGCCGCCGCCCAGCGCCTTACGATACACCCGGGCCTTGTCAATGAACGCCTTGCTGCCCACCAGCATGGAGCCCACCGGCGCGCACAGGCCCTTGGACAGGCAGAACATCACCGAATCAAACTTGCCGGTGATCTCGGCGACGGATCTGCCCACGGCGGTTGCGGCGTTGAAAATGCGCGCGCCATCCAGGTGCACGGGCAGGCCCAGTTCGTGGGCGCGGTCACAGATCTCGTCTGCCTGGGCTTGGGGAAACACCGTGCCGCCGGCCAGGCTGAGCGAGTTCTCCAGCCAGATCAGCCCGGTCTGCGAGCGATAGTAAGCAGGCGGCGCGATCTTTTTCTTGATTTGCGCCCAGGTCAGCGCGCCGTCTTCGCCGAAAATGGGGCGCGGCTGGCATCCGGAGAACGCCGCCACCGTGGCCGACTCCATGTTGATGAAATGGGCGCGCTCCTCGCAGATGATTTCCTGCCCGTGATGCGTGTGTACCTTCACGGCAATCTGGTTGCCCATAGTTCCCGAGGGAACAAAGATAGCCGCTTCGCGCGCGAAGATCTTGGCGGCAAGTTCCTGCAGGCGGTTGACGCTGGGATCTTCGCCGTAAACATCGTCGCCGACTTCAGCATCCGCCATGGCGCGACGCATCTCCGGCGTCGGTTGGGTCACGGTGTCACTGCGTAGATCAATGGCGCGTTTGGTTTGCCGGGTTTCGGTGGCAGCGGGTGCGGGTTGGGCGAGTTTGGATTCCATAGTCAAAATGATTCTTTGGGCGGTTGGACACGAGTCGAACAAGAAGCAGGATCGTCCCGCCAGCGCCGAAGGCGCGGAACAATGGTAGCCCAGGCCGTAAGGCCTGGGTAGTCCTAAGTAAAGAGAACGAGCCCCGGAGGGGCGACACACTTGAACATCACGTGGTTTTGTGCCGCCCCTACGTGGCTCTTCAGTTCTCCTCGGCCACCCAGGGCTTACGCCCTGGGCTACCATTATTTCGCTCCTTGGGGCCTGGGCTTTTGTTATTCCACGGCAGCTGACGTGACAATGAATCTTTCAAATACCTCATTCGAAAGAAGCCGCCCGCGCGGAGTCAGCCGCAACGCGCCCTCGCCCTGATCTAACAAGCGGTTTTCAACCAGCTCTTCGATGACCGGGATGAGCTTTTCGACCTCCGCGCCGAATTTGTCGCGAATTTGGTCGAGGCTCACGCCCCGATTCAGCCTCAACCCCAGAAAGAAACTTTCTTCCAGTGCCTGCTCCGCTGAAACTTGCGACGCCGTGACCTGCGGCCCGGCCAAGAATTGGTCGTAAGAATCATTGGTCGCGAACCGGACGCAAGCCGTGCCTTGCGCGCGCAGGTCCTCCGATGCCGGCAGCATGGAGTGGGCGTCCACGCCAAATCCCAGATAAGGTTGACGCGTCCAATACTTATTGTTGTGTCGCGACTCAAAGCCTGCGCGAGCGAAGTTGGAGATTTCATACTGCTGGACGCCGGCCGCTTCCAGCTTGCGGCAAGCGGTTTCATAGAATTCGGCCGTCAGGTCGTCATCGGGAACGTGGTGCGCGTGGTACTTGGTCCCG
Organism: Terriglobia bacterium; assembly: GCA_041486545.1. Classification (GTDB taxonomy): domain Bacteria; phylum Acidobacteriota; class Terriglobia; order Terriglobales; family Acidobacteriaceae; genus Angelobacter. The sequence goes on along the minus strand of JBGPLR010000075.1, from coordinate 5,451 downwards.
CCGGCCATCAGCTCGCGTCCCAGGCGCGAATCCTCATCCACTTCCAACATGTACACGCTCACATGCGGGACGCCGCTGGAAATCGCCTGGTCCAGCGAGTATTCCCAGCTCTCGCGCGTTTGATGAGGCAGTCCGGCAATCAGGTCAACGTTGAGGTTGCCGATCCCCGCTTTGCGCAGGCGCGCAATGTCGTCCAGAATCGTGGCCCGCGTGTGCAGGCGCGCCACCGACGCCGCTTCCTGGTCCACAAATGACTGCACGCCCAGGCTCACGCGATTCACGCCGCGGGTCATCAGCGTGTGGATGATCTGGTCCGTGATGGTGCCCGGCGCGCACTCCACCGTGATCTCAACTTTGGGCAGAACTTTGTACTCTTGCCGCAAATTGAAAAACAGTTTCTTTAGCTCTTCCGGCGGAAGCAGGCTGGGCGTCCCTCCGCCCAGATAAATGGTGTCCACCGGCTCAGGAATTTCCGCGCCGTTTTCGGCGGCCGCCGCTCGCATGGCCCGCATGTCGGCGCTGAGACGTTCCACGTAGCTGCCCATCTGCGCTGCGGAGAACACGCCCGACGCAAAGTTGCAGTACGTGCACTTCGACCGGCAAAACGGAACGGAGATGTAAATACCGAGGGGCATTTTTCCCTTCATTATAGATTTAGCGGCTGAATTGATTGTGAAAAGTCCCACGGCTTGCTTGCGGGAAGAATTCTCAGAGAGGCAACACTCGGTATTTACGGTATACAGTCTCGTCGCCACGCAATTCATGGTTAATTGAGGTGAGCTGAAGAGTCACCTGTTGTGGCAGATCTCGCATGTGCTTGTACAGGCCATGTTCCTGCAAAACCAGCAGGACTTCTCTGATGGTAATTCCCGCATCGATACGGGTTCCTAGCATTTTGTCGCACAGAGTTGGGAAGCTGGCGACCGCTCTTTTCGATAGCCCTCCAAACGCTATGTTCGCAATCAGATCGATCGTGTTCTGTTTGGCTTGATACTTCTCAAAGCTCGCTTGGAGCTTGGTGTCCGATACCAAAAGGGCATCGAGGCGGTTTCTTTCGTCAGGCTCCAAAGAGCTAACATACGACAATTCGCAAGACTGATGAGAGAAAGACCGCTTCCACGAGTCATTGACCACTCGGTGACAGAAGACGATAACGCGTTTCGATGGTACGAGCGGCTCGCCTAAAGACCATCGGTTTTCCTTAAAGCCAGAAAGAATTCGATACACCTTCCAAATTCCGGGCCAAAGCGGTGTTAGCCGCACCCAGTCGCCGGGCTTGATATCTGTTTTCATTTCGGTCATTCCGGCTTCTCAGCAAGAAAACTAAAAACGCCACGCTCTCACCAGCGAAAATGCCACCGTAGCTGATTGCAAAACACAACTTAACAACCAAAAGCCTGCATCAATTATAGAATCTATGCCTATGCTCAAACGGGTGGTGATTACAGGAATGGGCGTGGTCAGCCCGAATGGAATCGGCAAAAAAGCCTTCTGCCAGGCGATTCTGGCGGGCAAGAGCGGGGTCAAGAAGATCACCCGCTTTGATGCTTCCGATCTTCCGGTGCGTATCGCCGGCGAAGTGCAGGACTTCAACGAACTGGACTGGCTGGACGCCAAAGAAATGAAGCACGTTTCCCGCTGCGTCCCGCTGGCGATTGCCGCTTCCACGGAAGCCCTGAGCGATGCGGGCATTGATCCCGCCAAGCTCTCCATGGACGAGAAGCGCGAGATCGGCGTGGCGCTGGGCACCGGCGGCGGCGCCAACGACTTTACCGACCACCAATATCATCTTTATTACCAGGGCAAGATCAAGCAGGTAAGCATCTTCACCATCCCCAGCGGGACCATGGGCACCATGTCCAGCGAAGTCAGCATGCGCTTCGGCTTCCGCGGGCTGAGCCACGTGGTCACCAGCGGCTGCACTTCGTCCACCGATGCCATTGCCTACGCCATGCGCCAGATCCAGCTGGGCACGCAGCCGGTGATGCTGGTGGGCGGCGTGGATTCGCCGCTGGCCTGGGGCATTGTGAAGGCCTTCACCCTGATGCGCATCATGACCGAGAAATGGAACGATGAACCGGAGCGCGGTTCGCGCCCGTTCAATGCTGATCGCGACGGCTTTGTGCTGGCCGAAGGCTCGTGGATGTTTGTGCTGGAAGATTACGACCACGCCCGTGCCCGCGGCGCGCATATCTATGCCGAGATTGCCGGCTACGGATCAACCTGTGAAGCTTTCCATCGCGTGCGGCTGGTGGAAGGCGGAGAAGAGCCGGCCCGTGCTATCGGCCTGGCCATGAAGGAGGCGGGCGTCGGCCCGGCGCAGATACAGTACGTAAATCTGCACGGCACCTCTACCCAGCTCAACGACCGCATTGAAACCGCCGCGCTCAAGCTGGCGCTGGGCGACCACGCTTACAAAGTGCCGATGTCCGCGCTGAAATCACAGATCGGCCATCCGCAGGGCGCGTGCGGGGCCGCCGGCATCGCCGCAACTCTGGTGGCCATGAAGCACAAGCTGTTCCCGCCCACCATCAACCTGGAAAAGCCCGATCCTGAATGCGACCTGGATTACATTCCAGAGGCCGGCCGCAAAGCCGAGATCGAACACGCGGTGTGCAACTGCATTGCGTTTGGTTCGAAGAACTCGGCGCTGGTGCTGCGCAAGCTGGAATAGGCGAGCCTCTCAGAAAAAGCCATGGTTTTACTCACGGAGACAGGAGGATGGATTTGGGCCGAACATCCAGGCTGGTCATGGTGGCGGTGTTGGCTGCGCTCGTCGGTTTGTTCATTGTGGCCAAGTTGCTCCACTCCGGAAAGCCCGCGGTAAGGTTGCCCGCGGAAGAGTGCAATGCCGGCTTGTGGGAGCATGTGTATGAGCGGAACAGGCTCAAGGTCATCGAGGCATGTACAGCCGTGGAAGGCCGCGTAGCTTCCATTCACCGGGCTGTGGACGGCGATTTGCACCTCGGATTGAAACCTGACCAGAAATCCGTCCTGAACCTGATGAACGTGGTGCACACCCAACGCCAACTGGTGGTTGAGATCGTTTGCGAGCATAGCCCGGCAGGCCGCGGAGCGGTGTCCGCCTGCGCCGGATTCACCTCCTCGGTAGCCATTCCCAAGGTGGGCGATCGCGTACGAGTGGTTGGGGCCTACGTAACCGACACTGACAATGGATGGAACGAGATTCATCCGGTCACGCGGATTGAAGTTCTCCGGTAAAGGTTTGCAGGAGCTTGCTGGAGGACGGATGCGAGTCGGACTTAGCCGTTGAGGTATCTCAGGTTGCTAACAACCCGAAGGAAACCCTAGACGTTGTGCAAACGCTCCTCTGGGACGCCAGCTAACAGAACATCCGGCGTGGCGCAGGTGGCCAGGTTGCCGAAACAGGCAAAACACCACATCGCCGCCCTCCACGCGTCTTCTCCCTCATCGGGCAGGGGCGCGGGCCATTCCAGGCCCAGTGCGTGGGTGCGTATCAGGAAATCAAAGAAACGCGCGGTATACTCCTGCGGCTCTTGTTCCTCATCGAAGACGCCGTGGATACGGACTACCTCAAGAAACTCGCCGGCATCCGTGGTTTCGGCAACCGCAACAACTTTGCGCTGCCAGCTGCGCACGCAGATGATTTGTTTTTGAAGATAAAAGAGCGCCCATTTGTGTTCCATCACAGAAGGCTTGAAGAGCGCGCCGTCGGGCAGGACGGAAGGCTTGCGGTAGCGCAGGCTGGATGGCACGGTGCGTTTCACTACAGGCTCTGCGCCGATAAAGCTACGGCCATCGTCGCGGCCAAAAGAGAGGGCGTTCGCGGCGCAATCAGGGTCACTCGAAGTGGAAATCATAGTGAGAGTCACCGGACGGACGTCCAGCAGACGTACACCCCACGGATTTTGCTCAGGGGTAAACCACTGCAGGTCCGGTTTCTCAGCCATAACGCAAAAAGTTTACCAAACGGCTTGTGTCAGAAAGGCGGATTAGTACCGGCTGGCAATCGGAAACTGCTCCAGAAACGGTTCGCAGAACCCGGAAAACTCAGCGCGAAAAGCGTCAATGGAGCGTGCCCGGATGGGATTACTCACAACCGCCCAGATGATGAGACCCGCGAACCCGAGAGCGATTGCCCCCAGGATTCCCCACGCTGGTTCCACGCCAAACCGTGGCAGCACGAAAGCGTCGGCGACGCCCACCAGCGGCAGCACCCAGGACAAGGTGACCCACAAGCTGCGCTTCCGCTGATGTTCAACACACAGCGGCACCGCCACGCGAACAGACTTGCGCACGATCATCGCAATGATCACATAAACCAGCAGACCCAACAGGATGGTCAGGTAGATGACAGGATTGTGCCAATAGTAGGTCTTCTCAATGGGCTTGCCGCTGGCCGGGGCCCCGCACTTCACGCAGACCGGCGGCAAGTACACCGGTTGGCCGGGCAAGGGCAAGCGCCATGAACAGGTTTGATCCGGAGCGCACAATCGGTGGCGCTTCCGGCGGAGGCAGGAATGTGACCATATGCCCTCTTTCGGGAAAAGCATACTTGGCAGGATTGGTTTCCCAAAGCAAAAACGGCGGCCTCTTTCAGCCGCCGCTTGTTTTTTGTTTGGCTAATTGCCAGTTGCTAATTGCCAATTGCTGATTTAGGTGCCTTCTGACCAAGAGGCCAGATACTCTTCCTGCTCCGCCGTGAGACGGTCAATCTTCACGCCCATGGACTCCAGCTTGAGCCGGGCCACTCGTTTATCCAGGTCCTCGGGGACGGGATAGACCTTCTTCTCCAGCGTCTTGTAGTTCTTCACCAGATACTCGCAGCACAGCGCCTGGTTGGCGAAGCTCATGTCCATCACGGAAGCCGGATGGCCCTCGGCTGCGGCCAGGTTGATCAAGCGGCCTTCGCCCAGCAGGTAGATTTTGCGGCCGTCTTTCAGGGCGTACTCGTCCACAAAATCGCGCGTCGGACGCTTGGATGACGCCATCTTCTCCAGCGCCGGGATATCAATCTCCACGTTGAAGTGGCCGGAGTTGGCGACCACCGCGCCGTTCTTCATGGCATCAAAGTGTTCGCCGCGCAGCACGTTCTTGTTGCCGGTGACGGTGACAAAGATGTCGCCGATCTTGGCCGCTTCGGCCATGGACATCACGCGATAGCCTTCCATCACGGCCTCAATGGCCTTGGTCGGATCAATCTCAGTGACGATCACGTCCGCGCCCATGCCGCGCGCGCGCGAAGCCAGGCCGCGTCCGCACCAGCCAAAACCGGCCACCACAAACTTGCTGCCGGCAATGAGCGCGTTGGTGCAGCGGATCACGCCGTCCATGGTGGACTGGCCGGTGCCGTAGCGGTTGTCAAACATGTGCTTGGTCAGGGCGTCATTCACGGCGATGATGGGATAGCGCAACGCGCCTTCCTTGGCCATGGCGCGCAGGCGGATCACGCCGGTGGTGGTCTCTTCT